>JBBRCL010000001.1:0-91132 GCA_038204895.1 Actinomycetales bacterium
CATCGGGCGTCCGCGACCCGAGCGTTGAGCCGGGAGCAACGGCTCGATCAACTTCCACTGGGCATCGTCGAGAAGGGCTTCACGAGTCACCAGACCAGCCTGCGCGACGCACCCCCCAATCCTTTGGAGACACGCTCTAGGTGGCCTCGTCGTCGAACGGCGCATCCCCGAACGCGGCGGCAGGGCGCGGCTGATCCCTCGCGACAGCGGGTGTGGGATCCAGCAGGGCATCCCGGACGATCCGGCGCGGGTCGTACCGGCGCGGGTCGAGCGACGCCCAGTCGACGGCGTCCTCGCCCAGCTCCGCCGCCAGACGGTCCTTGGTGGACGCGACGGTGCTGCGCAGCCCGCGGACCCATCGGGCCAGCTGGTCGGCGTACGTCGGCAGCCGTTCCGGGCCGATCACCACGGCGGCGATCAGCAGCAGAACCACCAGCTCCGCCCCGTTGATCCCGAACATCGGCCCAGGCTACTGCCCGTCAGTCGCTGGTGGTCTCGTCGAGCACCACCCGGATGTCGCGCTCCTCGCCGCCGTCGGCCCGGACCGTGAGGGTCACCGAGTCCCCGGGCGCCCGCGCCCGGATGGCGACGATCAGCTCGTCCGCCGCCGTCACCGGCCGACCGTCGATGGCGACGATGATGTCCCCGGGCTGGATGCCCGCTCGTTCCGCCGGACCACCTGGGGTGACCGGTGGCTGACCGTCCTGGGCCTCCGTCGCGACCTGCACGCCCACGCCGACGTAGCGCGCGTCCAGCAGGGTCCCGATCACGGGGTAGGTGGCGACACCGGTCTCGATGAGCTCCTCGGCGGTGCGTCGGGCCTGGTTGGACGGGATCGCGAAGCCGACCCCGATGCTGCCGGCGCCTTGTGCACCCGCGGCCTGAGCGATCGCCGAGTTGATCCCGATCACCTCGCCGTCGGCGTCCACCAGGGGTCCCCCGGAGTTGCCGGGATTGATCGCCGCGTCGGTCTGGATCGCGTTGATGAAGGCGGTCTCGGTGGCGTTGCCCGCAGCCACCGGCCGGTTGAGGGCACTGACGATGCCCACCGTGACGGTCCCCTCCAGGCCGAGCGGGGCACCGATCGCGACCACCCGCTGTCCCACGACCACTGCGTCGGAGTCGCCCAGCACGAGCGGGGTGAGGCCGACCCGGTCGACCTTGATCACCGCGAGGTCGTAGTCCGAGGTCCGCCCGACGAGGTCCGCCACCTCCTCACTGCCGTCGGCGAAGAGCACGTTGATGTCGGCGCCGTCAGCAGCGGCCGACACCACGTGGTTGTTGGTCAGGATGTAGCCGTCCTCGCGGAGCACGAAGCCGGACCCCGTGCTGGTGCCGTCCGTGGTGCGCACCTCGATCGACACGACGCTGGGCAGCACCGCCGCGGCGATGGCGGCAACGCCGGTGAGCTCTTCGATCTGACCGTCCGCCATCGAGACCGGGAGGGCGGCGTCGGCCGGACGCCGCTCGGCGAAGATCCGCTCGCCCACGACGCCGCCGATCGCCCCGGAGAGCAGCGCGAGCACCACCGTGAGCACCAGCCAGGGTCCGCCCCCGCGTCGCGCGCGTTCCCGGACCGGGCGACCCCAGCTGTCGGTGCGCGGTGCCGTCGGTGCGGTGGACGCCAAGGTCGGCGCGCAGGACGACCGCATCGCGGGGTCCGGCTCCGCCGCCGCCCCCAGCGGCCCCGCGCTCCGGTACGGCAGCAGGGTCGTGTCCGGATCCGTCTGCGGGGGCGCGAGCACCGGCTCGGGACCGTCACCGGGTGCCGCGCTGGGCCCGGCATGGCCGGTGGGGGTCCGGTGTGCCGACGGTGGTGCGAAGGGGTTGGTCGGCTCGCTCACGGGCTCCACGCTCCTGCAAGGGCCTGCCAACCGCGAGAGACCTGCGCCGCGAACCCGTCGTCGAACGGCTCCGCCGGGTAGGCGGCGACCAGCGCCTCGACGGCCGGAGACAACCCGCCGGCCACGATCCCGAGGACGGTGTCGCCCGACTGCCACACCACGTGCAAGGGGGCCGTCGACAGCACGCGCACGTCGTGTCCACCCACCTGCGCCACTGACGCCCCCTGCACTGCCGCCGAGTCCAGCTGGCCGGCCTGCTGGATCACCACGACGGTGCCGTACGGCCCGTCCAGGTCCATCTCGGTGCCGGCGGTGCCGTCGTGGACGGACACCACCTGGTAGCCGTCCGGCAGCGCGGGCCAGGCGGTGCTGGCGTCGTCCGCGGCAGCACCGGCAGCGCCGGCAGCGCCGGCAGCGCCGGCAGCGCCGGCAGTACCGGCAGTACCTCCAGCACTGCTGACCGGCGTCACCAGGAGGCCGACCTCGGTGGCCAACCCGTCAGCGGCAGCCAGCAGGGCGAGGGCCTGGGCGGGATGACGCGCGGGCGTCACGGCCTGCTCCTCCCCCGCGACGAACAGACCCACGACGACGATGCCCACCGCCGCAGCCGTGAGGGAGCGCACCGGCAGGCCACGACGCCCGACCTCGCCGCGCAGGCAGTCCCGCACAGGCTCCCGCTGCGATCCGGGCATCGGGACCGACGGCGCGTCCATCGCGTCCCGGGCCCCGCGCTGCCGGGCGTCTTCCAGGTTCTGGCGCAGGGTGCGCGGCCCGGCACCCCGGCCGCCGCGGTCGGGGCCGGCGTCACCGGAGGACCATCGGCCGCCCGCGGAGCTGAGCGCCACCAGGCGGAGGGCGAGGCCGCCGGCCACCGGGACGTCCATCGCACTGGCCAGGGCCGCACGAGCCGCGCGGGTCACCGCGAGCTCGGCCGCACACTCCGGGCAGGCTGCGACATGACCGAGGGCGCGCTCCGTCCCGGCCGGGCCGAGACGGCCGTCCGCGAGCGCACTGATCTGTGTGCCCAGGTGGACCATCAGCTGCTCCGCAGCGCCGGCTCGAGCGCGGCACGCATCCGCGGGCTAGGCGCGGCGAGGGTCATCGGCCCCGGCTCGGCCTCGTTCGGCGCCGCCGGTGCGCGGTGGGCGAGGGCCTCCCGAAGCTGGGCACGGCCGCGGTGGATGCGCGATCTGACCGTCCCGAGCTTGATGCCGAGGGTGACGGCGATCTCCTCGTACGACAGACCCTCCATGTCGCACAGCACGACGGCGGCCCGGAACTCCGGCGGCAGGGCGTCCAGCGCCTTCTGGACGTCCTGATCCAGGTTGGCGTGCTCGAACCCGCGCTCCGGCGTCGAGGTCCCGTCCGGCCCGGCGAACTGCTCCGTCGCATCGCCCCATGGCTCGATCCGGATACGACGCCGACGCCGCACCTGGTCGAGGAACAGGTTCGTCGTGATGCGGTGCAGCCAGCCCTCGAAGGCGCCGGGGGTGTACGTCGACAGGGAACGGAACACCCGGACGAAGGTCTCCTGGGTGAGGTCCTCGGCGTCGTGCTGGTTGCCGGTCAGGCGGTACGCCAGTCGGTAGACGCGGGTCGAGTGCTCGGTGACGATCTGCTCCCACGCGTCGTCGGTGAGGGCTGGAGACGCGGAGCCGGCGGGCGCGTCCGCAGCCGGGCCGCCGCCCGGTCGAAACCCCTGACGTACCACGCTCCTCCTTCGCCGTGCTCGCCGTAGCCGCCAAGTGTCCCACCGACGCACCACCTGCCATCACCAACGAGCGACCGGGCTCGGCTGTTCCACGTCGACGGGGGGACACCAGCGGTTCGCCGACTCCCCCGCGGGACCCGGCGCTAGCATCAGAGCCACGGATCGGAGGACACCATCAGCGACAAGTCCGCGAGCTGGGCACATGCCGAGGGCTTCGTGCCACCAGACGAGATCCTGCTCAGGGCCACCGACCGCGCCGACCAGCTGGGCACCAGTGCGCCCTCCCCTGGGACCGGCGCGCTGCTCGCCATGCTCGCCGCGACGGTGCGGGCATCCGCCGTCGTGGAGATCGGCACCGGCGCCGGGGTCGCCGGTCTGTGGCTGCTCGCCGGGATGAACCCCGACGGCGTGCTCACGACCATCGACACCGAGGCGGAGCACCAGCGGGCAGCGCGTGAGGCGTTCACCGAGGCCGGCGTCCGCCCGACCCGGGTGCGTGGCATCACCGGGCGGTCGCTCGATGTGCTGCCGCGGCTGGCGGACGGCGCCTACGACATGGTGGTGGCTGCCGGCGACCCGCTCGAGCTCGTCGAGCACGTCGAGCAGGCGCTACGGCTGCTGCGGCCCGGCGGCGTGCTCGCCGTCCTGCACGCGATGAGCGACGACCGGGTGCCCGACCCGGCCCGGCGCGACGAGGTCACCACCGCACTGCGGGTGGTCGCCCGGCGGCTGCGCGACGACGACCGCGTGGTACCCGCCCTTGTGCCCAGCGGCGACGGCGTGCTGCTCGCCGCCCGGCGCTGAGCCTCAGGCGTCCCGCAGCCAGCGAAGCAGCATTCTGGCGCCGAAACCCGTTGCGCCCTCCGGCACCTCGTGCGCCGACGACGTCGCCCTCCCCGGCCCGGCGATGTCGAGGTGGGCCCACCGCCGCCGACCGGCGAACCGCTGCAGGAACAGTGCAGCGGTGATGGCGCCGGCGCCGACGGCCGGGTCGGGCACCTGCCGGACGTCCGCGACCGTCGAGTCCAGCGCCGACCGGTAGTCCGCAACCAGCGGCAGGCGCCACAGTGGCTCCCCCGCCGCCTTCCCGGCGGCGAGCAGCGCCTCCGCCAGGTCGTCGTCGTCGGTGAACAGGGCACCGTGCTGCCTGCCGAGGCCCAGGGTCGCCGCCCCGGTGAGCGTGGCGACGTCGACCAGCACATCCGGGTCGAGGTGCGCGTCGGCATAGCTCAACGCGTCCGCGAGCACCAGCCGACCCTCGGCGTCGGTGTTGCCGACCTCGACGGTGGTCCCTCCGTAGACCCGCAGCACGTCGCCGGGCCGGTAGGACGCTCCGCCGAGCGCGTTCTCGGCCAGTGGCAGCAGGGCGGTGACGCGGTGCGGGACGCCGAGCGCGGCGGCGCCGAGCACGGTGGCCAGCGCGACGGCGGCCCCCGCCATGTCGGTCTTCATCGCCACCATGGACTCCCGCGGCTTGACCGCCAGGCCACCGGTGTCGAAGGTGATCCCCTTGCCGACCACGACGACGTGCCGCGCGCCACGGCGGCCAGTCGGGGTGTAGCCGACGGTGACCAGCCGCGGTGGGTGTGCCGAGCCGCTCCCGACGGCGAGCAGACCACCAAAGCCCTGCGCCGCGAGCTCGGCCGGGCCGAGCACCCGGACCTCGCAACCAGCGGCCCGCGCGGCCTCGACGGCGCGGTCGGCCAGCCACTCCGGCGTCTTCGTGCTGGAAGGGGCGACGGTCAGCGCCCGAGCGGTCCAGGTGGCAGCCGCGGTGTGCCGCGCGACCTCCACCGGTCCGTACTTCCCGAGCAGGACGAGCGTGTCGGCGGGTCCGGGTGCCGGCGCACCCGTTGCACCGGTGGGGTGCCGGTAGGCGCCGAGCAGGTAGCCCTCGACCAGGGCCTCGGTTCCGTCGGTCCCGCCGTCGGCGCCGATGGTCGTCACGACCTGCCGCAACCCACGGGTGGCACGCGCAACGGCGGCCCCCGCCCGACGCAGGTCGGCAGGCTCACCGGACCCGACACCCACCAGGACGATCCGCCGGGGCAGCCCGGCCCACGGCAGCGTGTGCCCGCCCAACGCCAGCGGCAGGTGCACGGTGTGCGCGCTGCCGGCGCTGCCGTCCGCCTCGGCCCGTTCGGCCAGGTCCGCCAGGTCGATGCCGAAGCGGGCCGCCGCCTCGGCGGTACCCGTACGGGGCTGGACGCCCTCGTCGCCCTCGGCGGCAGGTGCGATCGGCAGGACGACCGCGTCGATGTCGTCCGCCGTCAGCAAGGGTGTGCTCGCGATGCTCCCGCGCCGCACCGTCACGCGGGGCAGGTCGGCTTCCACCGAGACCACCGCAGGGCCGGCGGCCGCACGGCGTCGACCGGTCACGGCGCTCCTTCCAGGCAGGATCCCTGGCGCTGGGTCAGCTGACGACGGTTGTCAGGGCCTCGCCCAGCTCGCGGGCCTCGGTCGCGTTGAGCTCGACGACCAGGCGGCCACCGCCCTCGAGCGGGACCCGCATGACGATGCCGCGGCCTTCCTTCGTGACCTCGAGCGGCCCGTCACCGGTCCTCGGCTTCATCGCGGCCATCAGCGTGGTCCTCCTCGTTGGTCTGTCCCGTGTCTCCGGCCCGCCAGCGCACAAGGCGCGTGGGGAACCCGGGAGGACGGATGTCCGAGACCAGTCTAGTTCACCTGGGCGGTCGTTCACGGTGGCCAACCCGAGGGTGGGACCAGTCGCCAGAGGAGTCCGACCCAGCCGACCTGCCCCGCCACCCCGAGCAGGACGAGCGCGGTCAGGGCGAACCGCCACCAACGGGACCCCAGCGCGAGGGCCGCGGCGAGCGCCGCGAGCGGGAACGCGAGCAGCAGGAAGCGGAGCAGGCTCGTGCCGGGTTCGATCGCGAACACCAAGTAGCCGAGGTAGCCCGCCGTCCAGCCCTGCAGCTCCGGACCGAGCCGGCGCAGCGGGGGCGCGAGCACCGCCAGCACCGCCAGTCCCAGAACAGCTGCCAGCAGCAGCCACCACCACCCGCCCACCAGCCAGCGTGCGACGTCGGGCCAGGGCAGCAGGGGGACGACCTCCCCCCTGCCCCGCCATGCGCCCTGCATCTGGGTGTAGGTGTCCGGCTGCCCGGTCAGCGCGCCGACGGCCGCCGGCCAGAGCAGCCCGGAGACGACGCTGGCAACGCCCAGCCCCGTGACGGCCAGCCGGTCGCGGGCGGGGAACTCCTCGTCGCCGCGCAGCGCCGCCCGCAGTCGGGCCACCGCATGCGCCCCGACGGCCACCACCACCGGCAGCGCGACCGCCCGGGTCAGACCGAGGCCGAGCACGATCGGCACCGCCGCCAGGTAGTGCCGCCGCAGCAGACACCACAGGGCCGTGGTCAGCAGCAGCAGCGCAAGGGACTCGGTGTACGCCACCTGCAGCACGGGGGCGGCGGCGAACGTGGCAAGGACCGCGACGGTGGCCAGCGGCAGCCGGCGCGCGAGGTTGGACGGCCACTCCAGCGGGGCGCGGTCGACGGCCGCGACGACGACCTGATGCACGACAAGGGCCGCACCCGTCCCAGCCACCAGGGCCAGGGTGGGCGCGGCCACCTGCCAGGGCGCACCCGTCACCGCCATCAGCGCCCGGACCAGCGCCGGGAACAGGGGAAAGAACGCCCAGGCGCTCTGCAGCGCCCGCCCGTCGCTGCCCGTCGGCAGCACGTCCGGGTACCCGCCCTCGGCGATCTCGCGGTACCACGAGGCGTCCCACATCAGCCCCGTGTACTGGGTGTAGGAGGGTGCCTGGGGCGTCCACAGGTTGGCCGCCTGCGTCCGGGCGACCAGCAGCAGCACGACGGCGCTCACCAGACGGGCGCCCAGGTACACGACGAGCACCTGCACCCACCACGGCCACTGGGCCGGGCCCAGCGCCGCGGTGCGCCACGCGATCCCGGGCCGGCGGACAGCCGGCGGGTGCGTCGCCATCTCAGGCCAGACCGCGAACGGCGCGCGTCGGCGGGCTGTCGTCCCGCAGCACCGCAACCATCTCGACCACCCGACGGGTCGCCAGCACGTCGTGCGCCCGGAACACCGTCGCGCCCAGCCAGGCGGCGACGGCCGTGGCAGCCAGGGTGCCCTCCAGCCGCTCCTCCACCGGCACGTCGAGGGACTCACCGACGAAGTCCTTGCGCGACAGGGCCATCAGCACCGGGAAGCCCAGGGCAACCAGGGCGGGCGTCCGCCGCGTCAGGTGCAGCGAGTGCCAGGTCGTCTTGCCGAAGTCGTGGGTCGGGTCGACGAGCACCGACCGCGGGTCCACCCCGGCCGCGACCGCGCGCCGCGCCGCAGCGGTCACAGTGGCCACGACGTCTCCGAGGACGCCGTCGAGCGAGTCACCGGCGTCCGGCCCCGGACCGCCCGGCGCAGACGGCGACCCGCGCCGGAACTGCGTGCGGAGCGGGTCGGTGCGCGGGGGCAACCCACCGGTGTGCGAGCACACGAGGCCCGCCCCGTGCGCCGCAGCGACAGCCACCAGCTCGGGGTCGTGCCCCGCCCAGGTGTCGTTGACCAGGTCGGCACCCGCGCTCAGCACCGCCTCGGCCACCTCGGCCCGCCAGGTGTCGATGCTGATCGGCAGGTCGGGATACGTGGCCCGCACCCAGCGCACCAGCGGCAGCACCCGGTCGATCTCCGCCGCCGCGTCGACGACCGGTCCCCGGCCCGCCCGCACGCCACCGATGTCGACCAGGTCGGCCCCGTCGGCGACGGCGCGGGCCACGGCCGCCTGGGCCGCCGCGTCGTCGTCGTGGTGGACGTGGAAGGAATTCGGGGTCCGGTTGACAACGGCCATCACCGCGGCGCGATCGGCTGCCAGGACGCGTCCATGCAGCCACAACGCCACCCCGCGCTGGGGCACGCCGACGCGGTCGCTCACCGGCGGTTCGAGGCCCGCTCGGCCTCCTGCTCGGCGGCGGCGTTGGCGGCCACCGCGGCCTCCTCGGCCCGCAGCTCGGCATCGCGCTCGCAGACCAGGCGCACGGCCTCGGCCGGGTCGTCGACGAGCTGGATCAGGTCGAGGTCGGGAGCGTTGACGTTGCCGCGGGGCACGACCGTGGACCGCATCCAGCCCAGCAGACCCTTCCAGTAGTCCTTCCCGATCAGCACGATCGGGAAGCCGGTGACCTTGTGGGTCTGCACCAGGGTGAGCGACTCGAACAGCTCGTCGAGGGTGCCGAACCCGCCCGGCAGCACCACGAAGCCCTGGGAGTACTTGACGAAGCAGGTCTTGCGGGCGAAGAAGTACCGGAAGTTGACCCCGAGGTCCACCCAGTCGTTCATCCGCTGCTCGAACGGCAGCTCGATACCCAGGCCGATCGAGAGCCCACCGGCCTCGGATGCCCCGCGGTTGGTCGCCTCCATGATCCCCGGCCCGCCCCCGGTGATCACCGCGTAGCCCGCCTGCACCAGCGCCGCCCCGACGGCGACCCCCAGCGCGTACTCCGGCTCGTCCGGCTTGGTGCGCGCCGAGCCGAACACGCTCACCGCGGGGCCCACCTCGGCGAGCGCGCCGAAGCCCTCGACGAACTCGCTCTGGATCCGCATCACCCGCCACGGGTCACCGTGCACCCAGTCGGGCTCGTTGCCACTGGCCAGCAGGCGCTGGTCGCTGGTCGTCCGGGGCACCTGGCCGCCGCGCAGCAGGACCGGGCCCTTGCGGTACCCGTTGCCGTGCGGACCAGGGGGCTGCTCAGCGCTCATGGTCCGACTCTAGGAGGTCAACCAGGCGCTGAGCCCAGCGAAGCAGGTGAACAGCTGGTGCACCGGGCAGCGTTCGTCGTCGGCGTGCGCGAGGGTCGGCTCACCCGGGCCGAAGTTCACCGCCGGGATACCCAGCTCACCGAACCGCGCGACGTCGGTCCAGCCCTCCTTCGCGGCGGGCGGCCGACCGGTGGCGGCACCGGCGGCTTTGACGAACGCGGCCACCGCGGGATGGTCCAGCCCCGGTCGGGCGCCGGCGGCGGCGTCGGTCACGACCACGTCGTAGCCGTCGAAGAGCTCGCGCACGTGGGCCTCGGCCTGGGCGACCGAGCGGTCCGGGGCGAACCGGTGGTTGACCGAAACCACGCACTCGTCCGGAATGATGTTGCCCGCGATGCCGCCCCGGACGGCCACCGCGTTCATCCCCTCGCGGTACACCAGCCCGTCGACCTCGGCGGCACGGGGCACGTACGCGGCCAGCCGGGCCAGCACGGGTGCGGCTCCGTGGATCGCGTTGACGCCCAGCCATGCCCGGCCGGAGTGCGCCGCCTTGCCGTGGATCCGCACGTCCGCCCGCAGGGTCCCGTTGCAGCCACCCTCGATGCCCGCCCCGGTCGGTTCGCAGAGCACCGCAACGTCACCGGTGACCCACTCCGGGTGGTTGCGGACCAGGCGGCCGAGGCCGTTGCGGGCGGCCTCGACCTCCTCCTGGTCGTAGAACACCCAGGTCACGTCGCGGGTGGGCTCGGTGACGACGGCGGCAAGCGCCAGCTGGACGGCGACGCCGCCCTTCATGTCGACGGTCCCGCGTCCCCAGACCTGCGCGTCCTGGCCGGATCCGCGCAGCTGCGACGGGAGGTTGCCGCTCGGCGGCACGGTGTCCAGGTGCCCGGCGACCACCACCCGCTCGGCCCGGCCCAGGTGCGTCCGGGCGACGACGGCGTCTCCGTCCCGGAGCACCTCCAGGTGCGGAAGGAGGCGCAGGGCGCTCTCGACGGCGTCGGCGAGCGCCCGCTCGTCGCCGCTGACGGAGGGCACGTCGCACAGGGCACGGGTAAGGGTGACGAGGTCGCCGGTGAGGTCGAGGATGGGCTGGCTCACGCGCCGACCCTACTGCGGTCGCCACAGCCCGCCGGTGTGCGCGTGGCGCAGGTTCGGCCCACCGCCGCACCCCCTCTAGGCTTGCGGCCATGACCGACCCGCTGCCCCCGGACGCGACCGCCGCGTGGGGACATGGCCTGGCCACCGTCACGGCCGACGGAACCGTGCTGGACGTCTGGTACCCCTGCCCTGCCCTCGGCCCGCACGCGGCCGACGACGCCGAGCTGCTGACCCGCCTGCGGGCGCTGGCCCACACCGACGAGGCGCGCGGCGTGCGGACCGAGCTGGTGACGACCGAGATCCAGCTGGCCGGCGCGCCGTCGGACACCGCCGACGCCTACCTCCGGCTGCATCTGCTCTCGCACCGGCTGGTGCACCCGCACGGGCTCAACCTGGACGGTGTCTTCGGGGTACTGCCCAACGTGGTGTGGACCGATCGCGGGCCGTGCTCGCCCGACGGGTTCGAGGAGACCAGGTTGCGGCTACGCGCGGCCGACGGCCACGCTCCGACGGTCTACGGCATCGACAAGTTCCCGCGGATGGTGGACTACGTGGTCCCGTCCGGTGTCCGGATCGCCGACGCCGACCGGGTGCGCCTCGGCGCCCATCTCGCCGAGGGCACCACCGTGATGCACGAGGGCTTCGTCAACTTCAACGCCGGGACGCTCGGCGTCTCGATGATCGAGGGCCGGATCTCGGCCGGGGTGGTCGTCGACGACGGCAGCGACATCGGCGGCGGTGCCTCGATCATGGGCACCCTGTCCGGTGGTGGCCGGGTCACGATCGCCATCGGGCGCCGTTCCCTGGTCGGCGCCAACGCCGGGCTGGGCATCAGCCTCGGTGACGACTGCGCCGTGGAGGCCGGCCTCTACCTCACGGCGGGCACCAAGGTGACCCTGCTGGGCGGGGACGCGCCGCGGGTGGTCGCCGCACGCGACCTGTCCGGCCACGACGGGCTGCTCTTCCGCCGCAACTCGGTCACCGGTGCGGTCGAGGCGCTGCCCCGGCCGGGGATCGGCGTGACCCTCAACCCGGACCTGCATGCGAACTGACGTGGCGATCTCTCCTCGGGTCGGCTCGCCGGCCGAATCCCCCCGACGCCGCGCGGCCCGCCGACGTCGCATTCGTGCACTCGTCGCGACGGTCGCCTTCATCGGGTTGGCTGTCGGCGCCTCCGCCGGGATCGCCGCCCTGCTCAACCTCACGGACGCCGTGCCGCAGGTGATCAGGTGCGCGGCCTCCCTCGACGGCACGGACTGGTACCTCGAACCCGACCAGGCCGACACCGTCGCCCTCCTTGCCGGCCAGGCCCTGCAGCGGGCGCTGCCGGCACGCGCCCTGACCATCGCGATCGCCACCGGGCTGCAGGAGTCCAAGCTCCGCAACCTCACCCAAGGCGACCGGGACTCCGTCGGGATCTTCCAGCAGCGCCCCTCCCAGGGCTGGGGCACGGTCGAGCAGATCATGGACCCGGTGTTCGCCACCACCGCCTTCTACGATGCGCTCGTCAAGGTGGACGGCTACCAGGACCTGCCGATCACGGAGGCCGCCCAGGCCGTCCAGCGATCGGGCTTCCCCGAGGCCTACGGCGGGCACGAAGCGGCCGCAAGAGCGTGGGCGTCGGCCATGTACGGCTACTCCGCCGGCACGGTGACCTGCACCTTGGCTCCGCCGGACGGCCCGGGCGACGCCCAGGCGCTGCTCGCCCGGGCGCAACGGGACCTGGGCATCGGGGGCACCGTGACCGAGGCCGGGGTGGTCCTGGATGCCGCGACGGTGATCGCCTCCCCCGACCATGCCGAGCGGGTCGGCTGGGCCGTCGCCCATTGGGCCGTGGCGGTTGCCCAGCCGTTGGCGGTCACCGAGGTGCGATACAGCACGTCGGTGTGGGACCGCGCCGAGGGCAGATGGACCGTGGTCCCGGATGCACCGACGGACCTGGCGCCGGGTCAGGTGCTGGTGGCCCTGGCGGACTGACTCCGGTGGAATCGCTCCGGTTGCCGGCTTCAGCGGCTGTGGATCTCCAGGTAGTCCCGCTGCACCGGACCGGTGTACACCTGGCGCGGCCGACCGATCTTGGTCGCGGGGTCCTTCATCATCTCCCGCCACTGGGCGATCCAGCCCGGCATGCGGCCCATCGCGAACAGCGGGGTGAACATGCGCGTCGGGAAGCCCATGGCGTTGTAGAGCAGGCCGGTGTAGAAGTCGACGTTCGGGTAGAGCTTGCGCTCGATGAAGTAGTCGTCGTGCAGCGCGATCTCCTCCAGGCCCATGGCGATGTCCAGCATCTCGTCGCGCCTGCCGAGCTTGGACAGGACGGCGTCTGCCGCCTTCTTCACGATCGCGGCGCGCGGGTCGTAGTTCTTGTAGACGCGGTGGCCGAAGCCCATCAGGCGGATCCCCGCTTCCTTGTTCTTGACCCGTCGCATGAACTCCGTCGCGTCCCCGCCGGCGTCGCGGATCTCCGTGAGCATCCGGAGCACCGCCTCGTTGGCGCCGCCGTGCAGGGGTCCGGAGAGGGCGTTGATGCCGGCCGACACCGAGGCGTACATGTTCGCGTGGCTCGAGCCGACGATGCGCACCGTCGACGTCGAGCAGTTCTGCTCGTGGTCGGCGTGCAGGATGAGCAGCAGGTCCAGCGCCTTCACCATGGCCTCGTCGGCCTCGTACAGCGACCCGTTCGGCTGGAAGGCCATCCGCAGGAAGTCCGCCACGAACCCCATGCCCCGGTTGGGGCCGATCATCTGCTGGCCCAGCGCACGGCGGTGCGCGTAGGCGGCGATCGTCGGAACCTTGGCCAGCAGCAGCACGGTGGCGAGCTCGACGGTGGCCGGGTCGAACGGGTCGACGCTCTCCGGGTAGTAGCCCGGCAGGGCGGACACCGCGCTGGACAGCACGGCCATCGGATGGGCGTTGGGCGGGAAGGCTCCGATCAGCGCCTTGAAGTTGTCGTGCAGGTGGGTGTGCCGCTCGACCCGCTCCACCCAGCCGTCCAGCTGGCCGTACTTGGGGAGCTCACCGTGGATGAGCAGGTAGGCGACCTCGAGGAAGGACGAGTTCTCGGCCAGATGCTCGATCGGGTAGCCGCGGTAGAGCAGGACGCCCTGGTCGCCGTCGATGTAGGTGATGTCCGAGGTGCATGACGCGGTGTTCATGAAGCCGGGGTCGACCGTGACCAGGCCGGTCTCCTTGAGCAGGGCGGAGACCACGACGCCGTCGTTGCCGGCCGTGGCCGGCAGGCGGGGCAGGTCCAGGGTCAGGTCATCGACGCGGAGCTGGACCGATCCGGTCACGGGCTGGGTCATGCGTCCTCCTTGTCGACCCTGCCGGCGGTCAACCGGGGGTCCTGCACGCGGGCCTCGCCGGCCCACAACGACGGTACGGGGGCCGCCGCAGCAGACCCCATCGAACTGGGACCTAGGTCCTAGTCTCTGCACCATCATCGGCCATGGTCACCATGGGGGCACAGCGGCTAGGTCAAGCGCTAGTAAAGCAGATGGTGAACCTCCGTGTCGCGCCTTTCATGCCCCGGTCAACCGGGCCGCCGCACGGGCGACCGACTCGTCCGACGCCGTCAGGGCGATGCGCACGTGGCGCGCGCCGGCCGGGCCGTAGAACGTCCCTGGAGCCACCAGGATCCCGAGATCGGCGAGGTCGGCGACGGTCTGCCAGCTGTCCTGGCCGGGACCGGGCATCCGGGCCCACAGGTACAGACCGGCAGCGGACCCGTCGACCACCAGCCCGGCGTCATCCAGGGCGGCCAGCAGCAGTCTCCTGCGCCGCCGGTACCGCTCCACCTGGGCCGCCACGTGGTCGTCGTCGGCCAGTGCGATCGCGGCCGCCGCCTGGACCGGGTCGGGCATCATCATCCCGGCGTGCTTGCGCACCTCGAGCAGGCGCCCGACCAGGGCCGGGTCGCCCGCGACGAACGCGGCGCGGTAGCCCGCGAGGTTGGACTGCTTGGACAGCGACTGCACCACGAGCAGCCCGGTGTGGTCCCCGTCGCACACCCGGGGGTCGAGCAGGCTCGGCACTCCCCCACCTGCCCAGGGCTCCTCCCAGGCGAGCAGCGCGTAGCACTCGTCGGCGGCCACCACGGCACCCGAGCGACGGGCTGCCGCCACCACCGCGCGCAGCTGCTGCACGCCCAGGACGTCCCCGGTGGGGTTCGACGGCGAGTTGAGCCAGACCAGACGCACGTCGCTGCGGTCGGCCCAGGCGGCGACGTCGTCGGCCGGCAGCGTCGTCGCCCCGGCCAGGCGAGCGCCGACGTCATACGTGGGGTAGGCAACCTCCGGGTGCACGACGACGTCGCCCGGGCCCAGTCCCAGCAGGGACGGCAGCCAGGCGACCAGCTCCTTGGAGCCGATCGTTGGCAGGACCGCGGCCGGGTCGAGACCGGGCACGCCACGACGTCGCGCGAACCACGCCGTCACGGCCTCCCGGAAGGCGGCGGACCCCTGCGTCGTCGGGTACCCCGGCGCGTCAGCGGCGTCCGCGAGCGCCCGGCGGACCGCCTCCGGCGTCGGGTCGACAGGCGTGCCGACCGACAGGTCGACGATGCCGTCGGGGTGCGCCCGCGCCCGCTCGGCGAAGGGCGCCAGGGTGTCCCAGGGGAAGTCCGGCAGACCGGCCGTGAACAGGCCCACAGCCGTCAGACGGCTGGTATCTGGGGAGGCAGCGCCGCGATGATCGGGTGGTCGTGGTCGATCTCACCGAGCTTGGCCGCCCCGCCCGGCGAGCCGAGCACGTCGAAGAACTCCACGTTGGCCCGGTAGTATTCGCTCCACTGCTCGGGGACATCGTCCTCGTAGAAGATCGCCTCGACCGGGCAGACCGGTTCGCAGGCACCGCAGTCCACACACTCGTCCGGGTGGATGTACAACGAGCGCTTGCCCTCGTAGATGCAGTCGACGGGGCACTCCTCGACGCATGCCTTGTCCTTGACGTCGACGCAGGGCTGGGCGATCACGTAGGTCACGGGCGATCCCTCCGAAAGAGCACGGGTCGGACCTAGTATCCCCCAGGAGGGCGCTCGACCCGACCGAGAGGGTTGCCGTGAACAAGGGGTGGACCGACTGGCCGGTGGGCGCGCGCGTCGTCGTCCGCCGAAGGCTCCCGGACGGGCGATACAGCGACGTGCTGGGTGAGCTGCTGGCAACTGACGACGACGGCGTCCGGGTCCGGACCCGCCTCGGGGACGTCTCGGTCCCGGGCACGGAGATCGCGGTCGGCAAGGTGGTGCCGCCGGCCCGGCCGGGGCGCGGCCGTCCTCGGACGCTGCCGCCGACGCAACCGGCGCAGCCGGAGTGGCCGGCGCAGCCGGAGTAGCGCCGCGGGGGTCAGCCGGGGGGCGCCCCGCAGACGATGGCGTTCTGCGGCTTGTACCGGGCGGTCCAGGACTCGGTGCTGCTCTCGACCCCGTCCAGCAGCACCCGGCGCGTGACCGTGACAGTGAAGCCCGAGTTGCCGGCGGACTGCGCCTCACAGGTCGGCGACTGGGAGTACACGGTCGTCGGTGACGTCACGCCGGAACGGCCACTGGTGGTGGACTCGACGGTCCAGTACGGCGTGCTCCAGATCCGGACGTACACCCGACCGCCCTCGACCCAGGACTGGACCAGGGCGCCGTAGGGAGTGTTGTTCTTCCACCGCAGGTTGATCTCCGGCGTGAAGATCGTCGACTCGCGGCCCTCCGGGTACCGGGAGAACCACTCGCTGTGCGGGTGGTGCTCGACGAGCTCCATCCCGGCGAAGTACGCGGCGTTGTAGGTGGTCGTCGACATCTGGGACAGCCCGCCACCCCAGGCGTTGGTGTGCTCGCCGTTGACGATGGCGCCCGCCTGGACGTACCCGTGGGCGGCGTCGAGCGGCCCGAGCGCGTCCCCCAGGTTGAACTCCTCGCCCGGCCGGATCAGCGTCCCGTTGATCTTGCTCGCGCCGTTGATGATGTTGCCGGTGCGGCGCGGTTCACTGGTCAGCGGCGTCGAGAACTCCGAGATGGCCTGTGTGATGCCCAGCGCCGCCAGCTCGGCGGTGGACTCGGCGGGGTCCGTCGCCACGAGCTCGGCCGTTGCGGTGCGGTCCGCGGTCGTGACGGCCTGCGCGACGGCGTCGGCAAGTGCGTCCGGGTCGAGCGTCGTGCCGGGCTGCCCTGCGACGATGACCGGCGCCCCGTTCTCGAACGCGAACGAGGCATCCGAGGCCGGGGTCAGCAGGTTGGTGGTGCGGGCGAGCACAGCCTCGACCAGCAGCGCCCCGTCCATCTGCAGGGCCAGCTCACCGTCCCGCGGGACGAACGACGCCACCGACGTGAGGACGTCGGCGGGCAGCTCGGCCACCTGGTCGGCGACAGCCACGTCGATCGGGCCCTCGGTCAGCGGCACCGCAAGCTCGGTCATCGCCCGGTCGAGCTGCGCCTGGCCGATCGAAGGCTTGTCCACGACCGTCGGCAGCTCGATCGGTCGGGCGACGATCAGCCACGAGTCGGCGAGCAAGGCGACGGAGGCGTCGACGTCCAGTGCGATGCCGTCAACGGGGGCGGTGGACTGCGGCTGGCCGTCCAGGTAGGTGATGGTCCCGTCCACCGGCGGGGTCGACAGACCCTCGGTGACGCTCTCCAGCGCCAGGGTCAGGGCTCCCTCGTCCACCTCGCTCACCGGCTCGGCGACGCCCGCACCGAACAGCTGCTGCCAGAGGCGCACGGGCTCCAGCCCGAACCCCGTGACGGACTCGACGGTCGCCGTCGCGTCGAAGGACAGGCCGGCCGTGGCCGGGTCGAGCGTGGTCCGATTGTCGCCGACGGCGACCGGGAGCGGATCGGTCGTAGCCGCCCCGAGCGAGTCCTCGAGAGCGTTGACCGCGGCCGGCCTTTGCAGGCCGCCGATCTCGACGCCGGCGACGGTCGTCCCGGGCGGCACCCGATCGGCCCACAGCCACAGGACACCGACGTACAGGCCACCGAGGACGACGAGCGCCGCAGCCACCAGTCCGACAATGGCGAGGCGACGCCGACGGTGCCGGCGCGGGCCGGCCGGGGGCTCGTCCGCACCCTTCCGGACGTCGGATGTCCGGACGTCGGATCCGGCGCCTGGCGTGGAGCGCGAAGGCTGGATGGCGCGTGGGCCCGTGGCGGAGGGCAGGCCCGTGATGGAGGACAGGCCCGTGGTGGAGGGTGTTGCGCCCGGGAGCGGGCCCGGGAGCGGGCCCGAGAGCGGGGCGGCGTGCGCGTGGGTGCTGGGAGGTGGCGGAGGCGCGGCCGGCGCGTCGAGGGGCGCGCCGAGCGGCGGTCCGGCCGGCACGGGCGGCGCGGACGGCGAGCCCTCAGGCACAAACGGCAAGCCGGCCGGCAGGAGCGGATCGACCACCTCGGTGGACCAGCTGCGCGCCCGGGCCGCGAACGACGCCCGGTCGGCCACCCAGGTGAGGTTCGGACCCGTGGTCCCCGTCGGCGGTACCGGCGAGATGGCATCGGTGGGGGTGGCGTCGCCGTGCAGCGGGTCGCGCGAGCCGGCCGACAGCTCCGGCTTGGGCTCGACGACGGGCTCCGGTTCCGGCTCCACCTCGACGATGGGCTCGGGTTCGACAGTCGCCTCGGCGATGGGCTCGGGCTCGAGTTCGGGCTCCGGCTCGACAGCCGGCTCGACGATGGGCTCGGGTTCGACAGTCGCCTCGGCGATGGGCTCCGGCTCCGGCTCCGGCTCGGGCTCGAGTTCGGGCTCCGGCTCGGGCTCGAGTTCGGGCTCCGGCTCCGCCTCGACGTCGGCCTGCGGCTCCGGCTCCGGCTCGACGATGGGCTCGGGCTCGACAACCGGCTCGACAGCCGCCTCGGCGATGGGCTCCGGCTCCGGCTCGGGCTCGAGTTCCGGCTCCGCCTCCGGCTCGACAGCCGGCTCGGCCTCGACGTCCGCCCCAGACTCGGGTTCCAGCGTGACGTCAGGGTCCGCCGGGTCTGCCTGGGTCTCGTCGGGTGTGACGTCCTCCGGACGTTCCGTCATGACCCTCCCTTGCAGTTCCCGCTGGCGTGCCGGACGTGGCGGCCGCAGCCCCCGCCGCGCGCGATTCTACGGTGCGGGCGTGTCTCGGGTGGGGACCCTGCCCATCGGCCGGTCACTGAACCACCCTCGCGGCAGCAGCCCGACCGCCGCGACCACCAGCACGCTCCCGAACCAGCCGTATCCGACGGGCTGCGCCACGACCAGCGCGTCCCCGCCCGGGCCGGGACGCGCGAGCACGATGATCACCGCGAGCATTGCGGCACCGAGCACCACCACTCCCCAGGGCCCCGCCCAGGCACGCACCAGCACCCCGGCTGAGGCGACCATCAGCAGCGCGAGCAGCAGGCCGACGGGCGGGTTGTACCGATGAACACCCGTCCCGACGGCGACGACGAGCACACCAACAGCTGCGCAGCCGAACAAGCGAAGCATCGGTCGGAGGATCGCCACGCGGTCAGGCTATCCCGGCGCGCACGCCGTCCGGCCACCGCACCAGCGCCGGTGCCCAGTCCGGGTCGAACCGGTAGCACTCCCGGCGCAGCACCGGCTGCAGGACGGCGTCGCTCAGGGCGAAGCACCCGACAGCGGCCCGACCGACCGCGCCCGCCAACGCCCGGGCTCCCTGCACCTGGGTGGCGTGCGCGCGAAGGCCGGCGATGACCGCGTCGAGCACCGGCAGCACGTCGACGGACACGTCTACCTGGCCCGGGTCAACAGCAGCCGACGGGGCCGGTTCGTCAGGACCCGCAGGCGTCAGCCCGCCGTCCGCGGAGAGCTCGGCCCGCCCTACCCGCAGCGCAGCGACGTCCACCGATGCCCACAGCACCGCAGGCACGCGGTACGACGCCGGTCCGCGGCCGGCCGCCAGCTCGAGGCCACGGCGCACCACAAGGTGCGCCTGCACGTGGTCGGGATGCCCGTACCCGCCCCCCGGCTCGTACCCGACGACGACGTCCGGCCGCCGCTCGCAGATCAGGTCCGCCAGCCGTCCGGCCGCGTCGTCCAGCGGGATGTGCACGAACGCGTCGGCGGGCGCGTCCTCGGTCCGCCCGGCTCGACCAGGACCGACCCACGCCATCCCGGAGTCGGTGAAGTGGCGCCCGACGCCGGAGCCCGGCACCTGGTCAAGGAACACGTGTCCGGCCACGCCCAGCGCGGCGAGCGCTGCGGCAAGCTCGAGCGCGCGATGCGCAGCCAGACGGGTGGGATCGACGGCGAGGTCCGCCTGCCCCGCCGGGATCACCTCGCCACGCTCGCCGCGGGTGCAGGTCACCACGGTGACCGGCGCACCCGAGGCAGCCCAGGTCGCCAGCAGGGCGCCGGTGCTGATCGTCTCGTCGTCGGGGTGGGCGTGCACCGCGAGCAGACCGCCGACGCGTTGGCCCGCCGCGCGGGCGTCGTCGTCGGCCCGGGAGGTCACGGCCGCTTGGCGCGCGCGGCCAGCTTGGCGCGCTCCTCCCGGTTCAGGATCACCTTTCGGATCCGCACGATGGACGGGGTGACCTCGACGCACTCGTCGTCGCCGGCGAACTCCAGCGACTCCTCCAGGGTCAGCCGCCGCGGCGGCGTCAGCCGTTCGAGCTCGTCGCTCGTGGACGACCGCACGTTGGTCAGCTTCTTCTCGCGGGCGACATTGACGTCCATGTCTTCGATGCGGGCGTTCTCACCCACCACCATGCCCTCGTAGACCTCCTCGGTCGGCGCGACGAAGAACGAGCCGCGGTCGGCGAGCTGCACCAGCGCATAGGCGGTCACGACGCCGGTCCGGTCCGCGACCAGCGAGCCGCTGGACCGGGTCTCGATCGGACCGGCCCATGGCTCGTGGCCCTCCGCGATCGAGAACGCGATCCCGGTGCCTCGGGTGTCGGTGAGGAACGAGGTGCGGAACCCGATCAGGCCCCGCGCCGGGACAATGAACTCCATCCGCACCCAGCCCGTGCCGTGGTTGGCCATCGTGACCATCCGGCCCTTGCGGCCGGCCAGCAGCTGGGTGACGGTGCCCAGGTACTCCTCCGGGGCGTCGATGGTCATCCGCTCGATCGGCTCGTGGATCACGCCGTCGATCATCTTGGTGACCACCTGCGGCTTGCCCACCGTGAGCTCGAAGCCCTCCCGGCGCATCTGCTCCACGAGGACCGCAAGGGCCAGCTCGCCGCGGCCCTGCACCTCCCAGGTGTCCGGCCGGTCGGTGGGCAGGATGCGCAGCGAGACGTTGCCGACCAGCTCGGTGGCCAGGCGGTCCTTGACCTGGCGGGCCGTCACCTTGTGACGTTTGGCGCCCTTGCCGCCCTTGCCGGCCAGCGGCGAGGTGTTGATCCCGACGGTGACCGCGATCGCCGGTTCGTCGACCGTGATCAGCGGCAGCGGGCGCGGGTCGTCGGGATCGGTCAGCGTCTCGCCGATCGTGATGTCGGCTATCCCGGCAACGGCGACGATGTCGCCCGGTCCGGCCTCCGCCGTCGGTACCCGGTCCAGGGCACGAGTGGCCAGCAGCTCGGTGATCCGTACGTTCTGCAGACTGCCGTCGTGCCGGGCCCACGCGACGGTCTGGCCCTTGCGCAGGGTGCCGTTGCGGATCCGCAGCAGGGCAAGGCGACCGAGGAACGGGGAGGCGTCGAGGTTCGTGACGTGCGCCTGCAGGGGCGCGCCCTCGTCGTAGGTCGGGGCGGGGATGCGCTCGAGCAGGGTGGCGAACAGCGGCTCGAGATCGGGGCTGTCCGGCATCGACCCGTCGGCCGGCCTGGTGAGCGAGGCCCGTCCTGCCTTGGCCGAGGCGTAGACCACCGGAACATCCAGAACGGCGTCAAGGTCCAGCCCGGGGACGTCCTCGTGCAGGTCGGCGGCCAGGCCGAGCAGCAGATCGATGGACTCGTGCACCACCTCGTCGATGCGGGCGTCGGGCCGATCCACCTTGTTGACCACCAGCACGACCGGGAGCTTGGCCTCGAGCGCCTTGCGGAGCACGAAGCGGGTCTGCGGCAGCGGCCCCTCCGAGGCGTCGACCAGCAGCAGCACGCCGTCCACCATGGAAAGGCCCCGCTCGACCTCACCGCCGAAGTCCGCGTGGCCGGGGGTGTCGATGATGTTGATGGTCACCCCGTCCGGCTCACCCGCCTCGGCCGCCGCCGGGCCGCGGTACCGCACGGTGGTGTTCTTGGCCAGGATCGTGATCCCCTTCTCACGCTCCAGGTCGCCGGTGTCCATCGCGCGTTCCTCGACGTGCGCGTGCGCGCCGAAGGCCCCGGACTGCCAGAGCATGGCGTCGACGAGGGTGGTCTTGCCGTGGTCGACGTGCGCGACGATCGCGACGTTGCGCAGGTCGGTGCGCACAGGCATGGGGTACTCGTCTCGAGGAGAGGGGTGGGAGCGCGCGCCGAATCCTCGGGCGCACCGACCGATTTTACTGCACCTTGCCGCGACGGTGCGTCAGCCCCGGAACATCCCCCGCCGGAACACGTTCCGCGCCCCGTGGTCGGCCTTGAACGCGGCCTCCGTCTCCTCGACATCCGACCGGTCGACCGGAGGCACCTTCTCCCGCATCCCCATCCGGACGGCCTCCTCCTCGAGGAGCCGGTCGCGCGTCTCACGGCGCACCCGCTGCTCGGCAGGATCGGGAACCGGCACGGCCGCCAGCAGTCGGCGGGTGTAGTCGTCCTTGGGCTCCCGCAGGATCTGGTCGTGGGTCCCCTCCTCGACCAGCTTCGCGTCATGCATCACTGCGATGCGGGTGGACAGGATCTCGACCACCGCGAGGTCATGGCTGATGAACAGGCAGGCGAACCCGTACTCGCGCTGCAGCTCCTGGAACAGGTCGAGCACCCGTGCCTGCACGGACACGTCAAGGGCCGAGGTCGGCTCGTCCGCAACGAGCAGCTTGGGCGAGAGGGCGAGCGCCCGGGCGATGCCCACGCGCTGACGCTGGCCGCCGGACAGCTCGTGCGGGTACCGGTTGCGCATGCTGCGCTCGAGGCGGACCTGGTCCAGCAGGTCCTCAACCTTCCGGTTCAGCTCCGCTCCGGAGGCGATCTTGTGCAGCAGCAGCGGCTCCCCGATCGACTGCCCGATCGGCAGCCGGGGGTTCAGGGAGGATCCGGGGTCCTGGAAGACGATCGAGACGTTCCGGCGCAGCTCGCGCAGCTCCTTCGAGCCGATGCCGGCCATCTCGTGGCCACCGATCCGCAGGGAGCCCTCCATGACCGGCAGGAGGCCGACCATGGCACGTCCGACGGTGGTCTTGCCGGAGCCGGACTCCCCCACCAGGCCGACGACCTCACCTCGGTCGATGGTCAGGTCGATGCCGTCGACGGCACGGAAGGCCGGGATGCGCCCGCGACCCGGGTACTCCAGGACGAGGCCCTTCGCCTCCATCACCGGCTCGGCGGCGCTCCCCGAGACGATGCCCTCTCGCGGGCGCTCGGTCACGTCGACCTCAGCATGGGCGAGCAGGTGCGGGACGGCGGCGAGCAGCTGCTTGGTGTACGGGTGCTGCGGGCGGTTGAAGATCTCGTCGGCCGAGCCGCGCTCGACGACGCGACCGTCCTTCATCACCAGGAGGCGGTCGGCCAGGTCGGCCACGACGCCCATGTCGTGGGTGATCAGCAGGATCCCGGCGTCGATGCGCTCGCGCAGCTCGCGCATCAGCTTGAGGATCTCCGCCTGGACGGTCACGTCCAGCGCCGTCGTCGGCTCGTCCGCGATCAGCAGGGTGGGGTCGAGCGACAACGCCTGGGCGATCATCGCGCGCTGCCGCTGGCCACCGGAGAGCTGGTGCGGGTACTTGTCGATGGAGACCGTCGGGTCGGGGATCTCCACCATCCGCAGCAGCTCGATGGCGCGTTCACGGGCCTCCTTCGGCCCGATGTCCCGGTGGTTCCGGATGGTCTCGATGAGCTGGAAGCCGATCGTGTAGACCGGGTTCAGGGCCGTCATCGGCTCCTGGAAGATCACCGCGACGTCGTTGCCGCGAACGTGCCGCAGCTGGGAATGGGTCAGCCCGATCAGCTCCCGGCCCGCGAGGCGAGCGCTGCCGCTGGCCCGGCCGTTCGGGGGCAGCAGACCGATCAACGCCATCGAGGACTGGGTCTTGCCGGAACCGGACTCGCCGACGATGGCGAGGACCTCGCCGGGGTGCAGCTCGTAGCTCATGTCGATCGCGGCCGGGTACCACACGCCATCGACCCAGAACTCCACGCCCAGGTTCTCGACCGCGAGGATCGGCTCGGTGACCGGCCGGGTGGCCGGTGCGGTGGTCTCAGTGGTCACGGGGGGGCCATTCCTTCCGTGGGACGCGCCGCGCAGTCGCGGAGCCGGTCCCGTCGGGCGACACGTCGCTGGGGGAGACTGGGGGCGTGGATCCCACGACGCTCACGTTCCGCCCGCGGTCGGGACGATGGATGACCGGCGTCGTCGCGGCGCTGGCGCTGTACGGGATCGGGAGCCTGGCAGTGGCGGGCGAGCCGCTGACCGTGGTGCGCTACGCCCCCGGGCTGCTGCTGGTGACGACCGTCGTCTGGGCGGCGTACTGGCAACCCGCGATCATCGTCTCCGATGCCGGCGTGACCGTCCGCAACGTGCTGCGCACAGTCGAGCTGCCGTGGCCCTCGATCCAGCGGATCGACACCCGGCACGCGCTGACCCTGATCACGGCCTACGGCAGCTACGCCGCGTGGGCCGCCCCGGCGCCCGGCAGGGCCCGCTCCCGGGAGGCCTCGGCCGCCGAACTTCGGGGACTCCCGGAGTCCACCTACGGTGCGGCCCGCAGCGTCCGACCGGGCGACCTGCCGACGAGCCCCTCGGGCCAGGCGGCGGCGATCGTCCGCAAGCGCTGGGAGGCGCTGCGGGACGCCGGTCATCTCGACGACCCGCGGCTCGAGCGGGACCGCCCACGGAGCCATCTGCACTGGGGCACCGTCGCGCTCCTGGCGGCGCTCGCCGCGCTCACCGTCACCGCGCTCGCTGGCATCCATCAGCGCTGACGCGTCTTGCGCTGGTTGGGGATCCGCCGCTGCTGGCGCGGGTCGAAGGCGTCTCGCAGGCCGTCACCGATGAAGTTCACGCACAACGCGATGAGAACGATGAACAGACCGGGCCACCAGAACAACCAGGGGCGGGTCGCGAACGCGGACTGGTACTCGTTGATCAGCTGGCCGAGCGACACGTCGGGCGGCTTCACGCCGAAGCCGAGGTAGCTCAGCGCCGTCTCGAGCAGGATCGCCGACGCCATCAGCAGGGTCGTGTTCACGATGATGACGCCGATCGCGTTCGGCAGCATGTGCTTGAACATGATCCGGCTGTTGCTCGCACCGGCGACCCGCGCCGCATCGACGAACTCCCGCTCCCGCAGGGACAGGAAGTCCCCGCGGACCAGCCGGGCCATCGTGGTCCAGGTGACCAGCCCGAGCGCGACCCCAAGGAGGATGGCGTTTCCACCGCCGATCAGCTTCCCGAGCACGGCGCCGATCACGATGATCGGGATGGTGATGACCATGTCCGTGAACCGCATCAGCAGGGTGTCGATCCGCCCACGGAAGAACCCCGAAGCCGCGCCGATCATGATCCCGATGGTGGTGGCAAGGGCGCCGATGATCAGCATGACGGTGAGCGAGCGCTGCGTGCCGCGCATCACCCGGGCGAAGATGTCCCGTCCGATGGTGTCCTGACCGAACGGGAAGTCCCCCAGCTGGATGCCGTGGGTGAGCGAGATGACGAGCGTCGGACGCCCGCCGGGGATCGCGATGTCGTGCTTGCGGATGTGGTCCCACTGCCACCAGCCGTGGAACGGCCCGACCCCGATGGAGGTCGTCGCCAGCAGGATCACCAGGAGCAGGACGAGGGCGGCGATCATCGCGCCCCTGTGCCGGACGAAGCGCCGGAAGACGATCTGCCCCTGCGAGAGGCCCTCGACCTCCTTGAGCTCGATCGCGTTCTCCAGCGACTCCGTTGTGTCCTCGGTCGGTGGGGTGAGCGGCGTCGGCTGGAGAGTCATGCGTTCACCCTGATCCGTGGGTCGAGACCGGCGTAGACGAGGTCGGCGACGATGTTCGCCAGCACGGCAAGGGAGCCGGTGACAAGGAAGAACCCCATGATCGGGTTGGGGTCGCTCCCCCGCAACGACGTGATGAAGAGGTTGCCCATGCCGGTCCAGCCGAAGATGGTCTCGGTGATCACCGCGCCGCTGAGGATCGCCGCGATGTCCAGCGGGATGACGGTGGCCAGCGGGATCAGCGCGTTGCGGAACGCGTGCCGCATGATCACCGTGCGCTCGGTGAGACCCTTGGCCCGCGCCGTCCTGATGTAGTCCTGGTTGAGCACCTCGAGCAGGCTGCCACGTGAGTAGCGGGTGTAGCCGGCGAACGAGATCAGCAGCAGCGCCGTCGTCGGCAGCACCAGGTGGGTGTACTGGTCGAGCGTATCGACCCAGAAGTCGCCGTTCAGGCCCGGTGTGGCGGCACCCAGCGTGGCGATCGGGCGCCCCTCGGCGTAGTCGGAGTAGATACCCCAGACCTGCATCACCCGGTCGGCGAAGACGAGCAGCGAGACACCGATCGCCGTGAGCGCGGCGGTCCGGACGGACTGCCGGCGGTCCGGCCCCCCGTAGGCCCAGCCGATCACCGCCGCAGCCAGCAGGGAGAGCGCGAACAGCCCGAGGATGAGCCAAGCGGTCGCGTACGGGAAGACGAACTGCAACGGGTACCACAGGGCAACGCCGAGGGCGGCGACGGTCAGCGCGGAGTAGAGCGCCCGGCGGTTGCGCAGGCCCGTGCTCAGCGAGGTGGCACCGAAGGCGATCGCGACCCCGGTGATCGCGATCAGGACCGGCCCGAGGCTGGGCTTCAGGAACCAGCCGGTGGCCGACATGAACCACAGGGTCAGCCCGGTCACGCCGCCGGCGATCGCAAGCGTGGTCAGCCGACGTCGCTTTGGCCCGCCGACCAGGGCCGACCAGATCAGCCCGGCGACGACGGCGATCCCGATCAGGCCCCACAGCCCGATCGTCGGATCCCGCAAGAAGTCGTTGAACCCGATCGCTCCCCACTGCTTGAGGAGCACGGCCACCCAGAAGGTCGGCAGCGAGTAGAGCAGGAAGGACATGAAGGTGATCGAGTAGTCGAAGCCGCTGTACTGGCGCAGTGCGCTGGCGATGCCGACCGTGATGCCCAGGATCATCGCGAGCAGGGCGGCGGCCGCCACGAGGCGCAGGGTCACCCCGATCGCACCGGAGAGAAGCTCGGTGGTCTGACGGTTGGTCCGCCAGCTCGCGCCGAGGCTGCCGTCCCCCCAGAGGTACCCGAGCACACCTCTGAGCCAGTGGAAGTAGCGCAGCACCGGCGGGGTGTCCAGGTCGAGCAGACGGATCCGCGCCTCCATCAGCTGCTCTTTGTTGATCTGGGTGCTGTAACGGAGCTCCTCAAGGGGGTCAACCGCGTACGAGACCAGGATGAAGAAGGTGAAGGTCGAGGCGAGGAGCACGACCGCAGCGGAGGCGAGTCGCCTCACGAGGAAAGTGAGCATCGGGTCGTCGAACCTCACAGAAACGATGGGGGTGTGCGGTGCCCGCCGATCCTACCGGCGGGTACCGCGGGGGGCGTGCGGTCGGGGCGCGGAGTGCGCGCAGGAGCGTGGCCTGACCAGCAAGGACGCACCCGGGGCCCCGGGACAGCTGTCCCGGGGCCCCGGGTGCGCTCAACTACCTTGCTGAGCGGCCCGAGGGCCGTTCACGTTGCCGGTCAGCTGCTGGGGCTGACGACGGCCGCCTCACTCGGGTCCCACTCCCAGTAGTTCCAGAACACGCTCGGGGAGAGCACGCCGGGCTTGACCCCGGAGACGGTGTCGCGGTTCGCGACGACGCCCGGGAACTGGAAGATGGTGACGCCGTAGCCGTCGCCCCACAGCTCCTTCTCGACATCGCCGAGGATCTTCAGCTGACCCGCCTCGTCGAAGGTCGTCTCCAGCTCGTCGTAGAGTGCGTCGACCTTGTCGTTCGCGAAGCCGGTGAGGTTGTTGCCACCGTCCGAGCGGAAGGTTGCAGCAGACTCACTGATACCGAGGGCGGTGGACTGCCACCCGAACAGCGCGGCGTCGTAGGTACCGCTGCCGAGCATGGCGCCCCAGTTGTCGTCGCCACCGTCGATCAGGTTGAAGCCGGCGTCGCCCTCGGACTCGGCGAACAGCTGGTACTCAGCCGCGCGGCGGGCGTTCGACTTGCCGTACAGCAGGGTCACGTCGACCGGCGTTGTCACACCGGCGTCGGCGAGGAGCTGCTTGGCACCCTCGATGTCCACCGCGTTGTACATGTCGGAACCGTTGGAGGCGACGATGTCGTCGTAGCCGGCCGAGCCGGGGACGCGGGTCTGGGAGTTGCGGATCTCGGCCTCGGGGTTGAGCGGCTTGATGATCTTGTCGATGACCTCCTGGCGCGGCAGCGCGAGCAGGAACGCCTGGCGGACCATGCGTGCCGTGTCGGCGTCCCCGCCGTAGGTGGCCGGGTCGAACGGGCCGCCGTTGTTGTAGACCAGGTCGACGTGCTCGTAGGTCGCCTCGACGCCGGTCTGCACCGTCACACCGTCGACGCCCTCGAGCGCAGTGATGACGTCAGCCGTCGCCTGCGGGTTGATGATGTCCAGCTCGCCGTTCTGCAGGGCCTGGACCTGGGCCATCGGGTCCTCGTTGTAGCGAACCGTGATGTTCTCGACCTTTGGCTTCAGGTCACCCTTGTACTCCGCGTTGGCGGTCAGCGTGACGAACGCGTCGTCAGCGGAGAGCTCGGAGATGACGTACGGGCCGGATGCCAGGTACAGGCTCGGGTCGTCCGGAAGGTCGGCGAAGTCGAAGCCCGAGTTCCAGAAGTCCGCGATCGGCTTGAGGGTCGCGATGTCCTTGTCCTGGATCGCCTTGATGAGGGCGTCCTTGGCCTCCTGCGCGTCGGTGATGTCGAGGGCGTGCATGGCCACGACGTGCGCCGGAACCATCGGCGCCGCGAGGGCGAGTTCCCAGTCGACGAAGGGGGTGTCGTAGACGAGGGTGATGGACTTGCCGTCGTCACCGATCACGGGGACCTGGGTCACGCTCGCCAGGCCGCCACCGAGGGCGGCAGCGTCGAAGTAGAGGTTCTCGTGGTCGATGATCGCGCCGGACTCCTCGTCGTACGTGACCTCGCCCTCGTTGAAGACGCCCGAGTCGGCGGCCCACTGGAGCAGCATGTCGGCCGCGTCGACCGGGGTCCCGTCGGACCACTGGGTGTCCTTGGCGATCGTGTACTTGACGGTCATCGGGTCGTCGGAGAGCTTCTCGAAGGTGCCGAAACTCTCGTCCTTCACGAGCTCGGGGACGTCGTTGTAGTACTGGAACGCGCCGACCGTCATGTACTTGATGACGGCGTTCGCCGTGGCGTTCCCGTTCGAGGTCGCCTCGTTGTAGGAGTAGAACGGCTGGTTCCACCCGACGGTGATCCGGGTGTCCTGCTCGATCGCGGGCTGTGTGGGCGAGGGCGTTGCGCAGGCACTCAAAATGAGTGCGCTCGCCGCGACGATGGCGCCGGTGGCACCGAGTCGTCTCATCTTCACTGTTCCTCCTGACGGATGAGGTGAGGGCCCCCAACACCTGCTGCCGGCCGGGCGCACGTGTGACGGGTCATCCACCTTGGATGCCGCGAGCGTACAACGGCAGATCCGGGCATTTTCGACACTGTCCGGCGCCTGCGCGATCGTTACCTTTTCGATACTGGCCGGTACGTCTCACGATGTGAGATGATCCTTCTCAGAGTCGCCCCAGGTCAGCGCGCTGACGTGCAGTATTCCCGGCGAAGTCCGTTGACAAGGCGCCCGCCGGCGCAGGGAACCGCGCCCAGCGGCCGCTGGCGGTTTCGAGCCGTTGTGGCGGTCGCCGGCCGGCTCACGCCGGCGCCAGGGTCTTCACCAGGATCAGGCACGGGTTGCCCGGCCAGAGGTCGGGAAGCTCCTCGAGCGGCGCGAAGCCGATCGCCTCGTAGAAGCCGCGGGTGCCCCGGTAGCTCGGGTCAGGGTCGGACGGACCGAGGGTCTTGGCCTGGAGCAGCCGCACGCCGTCGGCCGCGAGCTCCGCCTCGGCCGCCGCGACCAGGCGCCGGCCGATCCCGGCCCGGCGGTGCGCGGGGTCGACGGCCATCAGGTGGACCTCGGCCGCCCCGGGGAAGTGCCGCTGCACCAGGAGCACCCCGACGACGTCGTCCCCCAGCCGGGCGAGGTGGCCGGGCAGACGCTTCACGGCCTCGACGTAGTCCAGGAGTGACTGCTCGAGCCCGAACCACTCCGGGAGCGCGCGCAGGATCCGCTCGGTGGCTGCGGGGTCGGTGCCCCGCTCGATGCGTACCTCGGCCGGGTCGCGCGGTTCGAAGGTCACGGAGCCAAGGATCGTCGTCCGTCGGCGGGTGGCGCCATCGGATTGCGCCGGGCGCGGTGCGGTTCTCCACGCTCGACGCGATCTGCAGGGCGCCGGGTGCTCAGCCGGGCGGTCTTCTGACCTACGTGCCCCACGACGAGGGATGAGCTGCGGGCGTCAGACGTTGAAGCGAAACTCGACGACGTCGCCGTCGGATGGTCGGACGCGCGACGGGGCCACCTCAGACCCCATGGGTGCCCGCCAACGCGTCCAGGACCAAGTAGCCGCAGATCATCAGGCCCACGATGGCCATCGCGATCCAAGGCCAAAGCGGAGCCCCCATCTGCCTTTGCCGTCCGCCACGAGCCTCCTCATTCGACTACCTCCTGTCGCCAGCGCCTGATGTGGCTCGGAACCGGAACGCGACGACGTCGCCGGCGTCAGGGCGGGGCGGGTGTTCGGCTCAGGTCCTCACTGCGAACGGTCACTCAGGTGTTCACCGAGCAGCCGGAGGCGTTCGCCCATGAGTTCCAGCTCGGTTGCCGTCTCGATGAGGGAGTCCGGGTCGTCCGGGTCGTAGGTGATCGTCAGGACCTCCGGGCCATCGGTGGCGAAGGCGAGCTTGCCTGCCATCGCCGCCTTGCGAAGTGCCGAGGCCTTCTCAGGGTCACCCTCGTGCTTGGCAGCGTCGAACAGCCGGTCGTAGATGTCCACGACTGCAAGGTAGGCCGCACCGACGAGCTGGGCGACTCGAAGATCGTCGCGCTGATGGCGTCCGCCACTTGTTACCGCTGGATGTTGCCTGGAAACGGAACTCGACGACGACGTCGCCGGTCACTCGAACTTCCCGACGACCTCGATGGTCCCGACGATGTTGTCGTTGAGCTCCTCGAGCCGCTCGGCGGGGATCCAGTACTCCAAGATCGTCTCGCCCCCGAACCTGATGGACGTCGTACTGGTCGAGGTACGACTTCCGGACGGCGAACCTCGTCACGTACCCGGCCCCGGACGCCTTGACGTTCCAGTCCCGGGCGATGCGGATCGCGTAGTCCTCGTTGAGGACCGGGTAGAAGATCGGCTGGTCCGGCAGCCTCGGCGGCCAGCGCTTCGACCCGCCGGCGCGGACGAGTTCGATCTCCTCTGGTCCGGTCGGCCGCCAGAGTACGACGACCTCCTCGCCGGGCCCGGTGGTCATCTGCTCTTGCCTAGACGTTGAACCGGAATTCCACGACGTCGCCGTCGGCCATCACGTAGTCCTTGCCCTCGATCCGGGCCTTGCCGACGGCGCGCGCCGCCGCGACCGAGCGGAGCTCGACCAGGTCCGCGTAGGACACCACCTCGGCCTTGATGAACCCGCGCTCGAAGTCGGTGTGAATCACGCCGGCGGCCTGCGGTGCGGTCCAGCCCTTGTGGATGGTCCAGGCCCGGGACTCCTTGGGGCCGGCGGTCAGGAACGTCTGCAGGCCAAGGGTGTGGAACCCCACCCGTGCGAGCTGGTCAAGGCCGGCCTCGTCCTGGCCGGAGTCGGCGAGCATCTCGGCGGCGTCCTCGGGCTCCAGCTCCACGAGCTCGGACTCGAACTTGGCATCGAGGAAGACGGCGTCGGCCGGCGCAACGAGCTCGCGGAGCTGGGCCTGCATCGCCGTGTCGGCCAGCCCGGCGTCGTCGGCGTTGAAGACGAAGATGAACGGCTTGTTGGTCAGCAGCTGGAGCTCGCGCAGCGCGGCCGGGTCGACGCCGTCCTTCGTCAGGCGGGCCCGGGCGTCGAAGACCGTGCTGCCCTCCGCGAGGACCTCGTCGGCCTTCCGTGCGGCGTCCAGGACCGCGGCGTCGGTCTTCTTGCCGCGGACCTCCTTCTCCAGGCGCGGGATGGCGCGCTCGAGGGTCTGCAGGTCCGCGAGCACCAGCTCGGTGTTGACGGTGTCGATGTCGTCGGCCGGGTCGACGCGGCCGGTGACGTGAACGACGTCGTCGTCGGTGAAGTACCTGACCACCTGGCAGATCGCGTCAGCCTCGCGGATGTTGGCGAGGAACTTGTTGCCGAGCCCCTCCCCCTCGCTCGCGCCGCGCACGATGCCGGCGATGTCGACGAACGACACAGCGGCCGGGACGATCCGCTCGGAGTCGAAGATGTCCGAGAGGACCTGCAGGCGGAGATCGGGGAGGGCGACGACGCCGAGGTTCGGCTCGATCGTGGCGAACGGGTAGTTCGCGGCCAAGACCTGGTTGCGGGTCAGGGCGTTGAACAGGGTGGACTTGCCGACGTTGGGCAGTCCGACGATGCCGATGGTGAGCGCCACGGGCGTGCAGTCTACGGGGGCTGCCGCACGCCGGTCGCGGCCCGACGGCGTCGGCCGGCTTGGGACGTGTTCGCGCCCGACGGCGCGGGGCTGGGTCGCACTCGTGTCCCGCTCGCGTCCCGCTCGTGTCCCGCTCGTGTCCCGCTCGTCCGGCCGGCCGGCGTCCGGCCGTGCGACGTCGGCTGCGTCCCGCACGGGCGCGTCCCGCGGGCGTTTCGCTGTGGGCGTATTGCACCCGCTCGCCCGACTTGGTACCCTGGTATTCGAACACCAGTTCGAAGACGGGAGGGTGATGGAACCGCGTGCCGTGCCAGACGACGAGGGGCCACTCCCCCTCGTGCGCGGTCTGCGCGCGGCCGTGGACACCGTCGCCGACGCCGGTCGTGGGGCGCGCCGGTGGCCGGCGCAGCAGCGAACCGCTGTCCTCGCCGACGTCGACCATGCCATCGCGGTGCTCACCTCGGTGCGCGCCGATCTCCTCGTCGCCCAGCGGGACAGCGGGACCTGGCAGGGTGCGGGCGACGCGTCCTTCGCGGCCTGGCGGGCCCGGACGTCGCGCACGGGTATGCGGGCCGCTGTCACCGAGGTCCGGCGCGCGGACACCTGGGTGGGCATGCCCGCGATGCGGGAGGCCGCGACGTCGGGCCAGGTCAGCCTGGAACACCTGGATGTCGTCGCCAGGGTCGCGTCCGGCGCGTCGGAGCCCGTGCGGGAGGCGCTGGCCTCACCGGGCGGCCAGGCTGAGGTCGTCGCGCTCGCGCGCCGGGTCGGCGCGGGCGACTTCGCCCGCTCGATGGTCCGCTGGGCCGCCGCCCTCGACGCCGACGCCCACGAGCGCGGCCACCAGGCCCAGCGGGCGGCGCGCTTCCTGCACCTCGCGGACACCGAGGCCGGCACCCGAATCAGCGGCCAGCTCGACCGGATGGCAGGGCACCGGCTGCGGCTCGCCCTGGAAGCCGTGACCGGCCGTCCGGCGGCCGACGACGACCGGCTGCCCGAGCAGCGACGGGCCGACGCCCTGGAGACGATCGCCGAGCGCATCCTGTCCCTGCCCGACACAACCTCGGGAGCGGCCGTGCGCCCGCATGTCTCGTTGGTGATGACCGCCGAGACCTGGGCCGGGCTGCGCGCCCGGCGGGTCCACGGCGACGCGAACGGTGGGCGCGCCACCAACGGGGCGCTGGGCGCCGGAGCCGGTCGCAGCGGTGTCGCGGGCGGTCCCCTGGAGCCCGTCACACTGGAGGACGGCACGCCGGTGCCGCTCAGCGAGGTGGCCCGGGCCCTGTGCGACTGCGAGCTCACCCGGATCGTGATGGACGCCCGGTCGGAGCCGATCGACCTCGGCCGCACCGCTCGCACCTACACCGGTCCCCAGCGGCGGGCGGTGATCATGCGCGACCGGGGGTGCGCCTGGCCTTCGTGCGAAACGCCGGCCCGGTGGTGCGACGTGCACCACATGAGGTGGTGGGACCGGGACGACGGAGAGACCTCCGTGCAGAACGGGGTGCTCCTGTGCTCCTTCCACCACCACGAGGTGCACCGACAAGACCTGTCGATCAGACGTCGCCCGGGCGACGAGGGGCTGGCGCGGTATGCCTTCGCACGGCCGAACGGCCGGGTGCTCGCGCCGGCCGAGCACGACGTTCGACCACCGGACCTCAGACCGCCCGACGTTCGACCACCGGACCTCAGGCCGCCCGGTCCGACGGGCACCGAGCGCCCGCCGGACGTCCGTCGACCAGCCGGGCGCGGCACGACCGCGGCCGCAGCCTCGAACGCGGCCGCGAACATGGCACCCGAACCGCTGATGCTCGACGTCTGAGCGGTGGTCCGAGATCGGACCCGAGCGCGCGGGACTGCACATCGATCGAGTGTCAGTGGCGCCTGGGAACGTCGAGTCATGGAGATTCTCGTTGGCACCATCGCGCTGGCCGTCGGTCTGTTCGCCGGGTGGGCCCTTGCGGCGACCCGCGCCGAAGCCCGGGTGCGGCGGGCCGAGGTCCGCGCAGTTGAGTCGCGGGCGCTGCTGGAGGCCGAGCGACGGGTGGCCGCTGAGCGGGTCTCGGCGGCCCAGGCGGACCGGACACGTCTGAACGAGCAGTTCAGGACGCTCGCGGCCGACGCGCTCCGAGCCAACAGCGAGCAGTTCATGGTCGTGGCGGAGGAGCGGCTGAAGCGCAGCCAGGAAGCCGGCGCAGCCGAGCTCAGCCAGCGCGAGGACGCCGTGAAGCAGCTGGTCGAGCCGCTCACGAGAACCCTCGACCAGGTCAAGAGCGAGGTCCTCACCGCCGAGCGGGCCCGGCTGCAGGCGCAGTCCGCCCTGGCGGAGCAGCTCCGTGGGATGCGCGAGTCCTCCGACCTGCTCCGCTCGGAGACCACTCACCTCGTCACCGCGCTGAGGTCCTCCCAGGTGCGCGGTCGGTGGGGCGAGATCCAGCTCCGCAGGGTGGTCGAGGCAGCCGGGATGGTCGAACACGTCGACTTCGTCGAGCAGAGCCAGGTCCGCACCGACGACGGCCGGCTCCGGCCCGACATGCTCGTGCGGCTCGCCGGCGGCAAGAACGTCGTCATCGACGCCAAGGTGGCGTTCCTCGGCTACCTGGACGCGGTGCAGGCGCAGGACGACGCCGTGCGGGCCGAGCGGATGGCGGCTCACGCACGGCACATGCGCAAGCACATCGACGACCTCGCGGCCAAGGAGTACTGGGAGCAGTTCTCCCCCACGCCCGAGTTCGTGGTCATGTTCGTGCCGGCCGAGGCCTTCCTGCACACCGCGCTCGAGGTCGACCCGACCCTGATCGAGCACGCCATGGAGCACAACGTGGTGCTCGCGACGCCGATGACCCTGGTCGCCATGCTGCGCACGATCGCCTACGCGTGGCGGCAGGACGCGCTCGCCGCGAACGCCCAGCAGGTGCTCACGCTGGGCCGCGAGCTGCACGGCCGGCTGTCCACTCTCGGTGGTCACGTCGGGCGACTCGGTCGGCAGCTCGACGGCGCGGTGCGCTCCTACAACGAGACGGTGAGCTCGCTGGAGTCGCGGGTGCTGGTCAGCGCACGGCGGCTGGCCGAGCTGAAGGTGACCGACGCCGAGCTTGAGCCGCCGGCGCAGATCGACCGGGCGGCGCGGCAGCTACAGGCGCCGGAGCTCGCGGCCTCCCTCGGCCAGCGAGTTGTCGCGATCGAGGACGCTACTGCGGGCTGACCCCGCGGGGACGAACCGGGGCCTGACCTGCAGCCTTGAGGTCGGCGCGCAGCTCGTGGGGCAGCGAGAACATCAGGTCCTCGGTCGCGGTGCGCACCTCCTCGACCTGGTCGAAGCCGAGCTCGGCGAGGCGCTCCAGCACGTCCCGGACCAGGATCTCCGGCACCGAGGCACCCGAGGTGACCCCGACGGTGCGTGCCCCCGCGAGCCACGTCGGGTCGATCTCGGCGGCGGTGTCGATCCGGTGGGCCGCGCCCGCGCCGGCATGCAGGGCGACCTCCATCAGGCGGACGGAGTTCGAGGAGTTCGCCGACCCGACCACCACAACCAGGTCGCACCCCGGCGCCAGCTCCTTGACCGCGACCTGGCGGTTCTGCGTGGCGTAGCAGATGTCGTCGCTCGGCGGGTCCTGCAACAGCGGGAACCGCTCGCGGAGCCGCCGCACCGTCTCCATCGTCTCGTCGACCGACAGGGTCGTCTGGGACAGCCACACGACGCGCTCGGGGTCCCGCACCACGACGTCGTCGACGGCGTCGGGCGAGTTGACGACCTGGATGTGCGCGGGCGCCTCGCCCGCGGTGCCCTCGACCTCCTCGTGGCCCTCGTGACCGATCAGCAGGATGTCGAAGTCGTCGCCGACGAACCGGACGGCCTCCTTGTGCACCTTGGTCACCAGCGGGCACGTCGCGTCGATCGTCTGCAGCGACCGGACGGCCGCGGCCGCGTGCACCGCCGGGGAGACGCCGTGAGCGGAGAACACCACCCGCGCGCCCTCCGGGACCTCGTCGGTGTCGTTGACGAACACGGCGCCCCGCCGCGACAGGGTCTCCACGACGTACTTGTTGTGCACGATCTCCTTGCGCACATAGACCGGCGGGCCGTAGTGGTCAAGGGCCTTCTCGACGGCTAGCACGGCGCGGTCGACGCCGGCGCAGTACCCCCGGGGCGCAGCAAGGAGCACGCGGCACGGACGCTGCTCGGTCACCTCGGACGGGGGGTTCACCGCGTCAGTCTACGGAACCGGCGCAGCAGTGCCTCGGCCCGGGCGGACGCCGACGCGCGGCCAGCGGACGCCGACGCGCGGCCGCGGGTCGGCGGCAGGTGGCACGCTGGTCCGGTGAGCGACACCCCGCAGACGCCGGCGCCCCGAGCGGGCGACCGCAGGGTGAGCCCGACGCCTGGAGCGGGCGCAGGCGTCGGCGCGGGCGTGAGTGCAACCACGGAGACCGCAGCGGGTGGCGCAGCACCCGTCACCGCAGCACCCGTCACCGCAGCACCCGTCACCGCCACGACCGCAGCACGCCCCCTCGTTCCCCGCGCGATCGACACCACGCCGACCGCCCCCTGGCCGGTCCGGCACCTGGCCGCCAAGATCGCCGAGTACATCAAGCGGATGCCCGGGTTGTGGGTGGAGGGTCAGGTCGTCCAGCTCTCGCAGCGCCCCGGCACCAGCATCGCCTTCATCACCCTGCGGGACACCGACGCCGACATCTCGGTGCCGGTGACCGCGCACGTCCACGTGCTCGAGGCGGCGACGGCGCCCGTGACCGAGGGGTCGCACGTCGTCGTGCATGCGACGCCGACCTACTGGACCAAGCGCGGCACGCTCCAGCTGCAGGCGGACGAGATCCGCGCCGTCGGGCTCGGTGAGCTGCTGGCCAGGATCGAGCATCTGAAGCGGGTGCTCACCGCGGAGGGCGTGTTCGACGCCGCGCGCAAGGCCCGGTTGCCGTTCCTGCCCCGTGTGGTCGGCCTGGTGTGCGGCCGGGAGTCCAAGGCCGAGCACGACGTGGTCGTCAACGCCCGGGCGCGCTGGCCGCGCATCGAGTTCGAGATCCGCGAGGTCGCCGTCCAGGGGCCCTACGCCGTCGGGGAGGTCTGCGCGGCGATCGCCGCACTGGACGCCGACCCGCGCGTCGAGGTCATCGTGGTGGCCCGGGGCGGCGGTTCCGTCGAGGACCTGCTGCCGTTCAGCAACGAGGCCCTCGTCCGTGCGGTCGCTGCCTGCCGGACTCCGGTGGTCAGCGCGATCGGCCACGAGACCGACACCCCGCTGCTGGACCTGGTGGCCGACTATCGCGCCTCCACCCCGACCGACGCCGCCAAGCGGATCGTGCCGGACGTCGCGGAGGAGCGCGCCCGCGTCCAGCAGGCCCGGAACCGCATCCGCTCCGCCGTCACCCAACGGATCCGTCGGGAGGCCGAGGGTCTGCGTGCGATCCGCTCTCGTCCCGTGCTCGCGCGTCCCGAGGCGCTCCTGGAACCCCGGGACCGGCAACGGCTCGAGCTGCGCCGCGCGGCCTGGCGGGGGCTGGACGCGATGGTCCGGGCCAGGCACGCGGAGGTCACCCACCTGTCGGCGCAGGTGCGCGCGCTGTCGCCGGCGGCGACGCTGGAGCGCGGCTACGCCGTCGTGCAGCGGCGCGACGACACGGTGGTCCGCTCGCCCGACGACGTCGCGCCCGGGGACCGCCTGAGGGTGCGGGTGGCCCGGGGTGAGTTCCCGGCGATCGTCGGACCAGCGGGCGGGACGACCGGCACAAGAACCCGGCGCACGTCGACCGACGCGGCGTGACGCGGGCCCCGCTCGCGCCAGACGCCCCGCGCGGCGTGACGCACCCGCGCGGCGTGACGCACCCGCGCGGTTTACTTGTCTCCGTGCCCCACGACGACGCATCGGCCAGCGCCCGCCCGGTGGACGAGCTGAGCTATGAGCAGGCCCGCGACGAGCTGGTGGCGGTGGTCGCCCGGCTCGAGGCGGGCGGCGAGACCCTTGAGGGTTCGCTGGCCCTGTGGGAGCGCGGGGAGGCCCTCGCAGCCCGGTGCCTGGAGTGGCTCGACGGCGCGCGCGCGCGGCTTGAGACGGCCCGGGGCAGTGACGAGGCGACCGACGCACCTGGCGACGGCGACGGCGACCGGACCGACGCATGACCGACCGCACCGAGACCAAGGAAGCCTCCGCGGCGCCGACCGACGCCGACGTGGTCGAGCACGTCTACGACCCGCTCGTCGAGGACGCCCCGGAAGCAGCGGTCGATCAGGAGGAGCGGCGCGCCCTGGTGATCGGGGAGGCCCTGATCGACATCGTCCGGCGGGCGGACGGCGCGGTGAGCGAGCACCCGGGGGGCAGCCCGGCGAACGTCGCCCTCGGCCTCGGTCGGCTCGCTAGGGGGGTCGACCTGCTCACCTGGTTCGGACGCGACGCGCACGCTCGGCTGCTCACCGAGCACCTCGCCGCTTCCGGCGTGGTGATCGTGCCCGGCAGCGACGGAGCGGCCCGGACCTCGGTCGCGACGGCCACCCTGGACGCCGACGGCGTCGCGACCTACGCCTTCGACCTCGCCTGGCAGATCCCGGAGCGGTGGACCTCACCTCCGGCGCCGCCGCTAGTCGTGCACACGGGCTCGATCGCCGCGGTGCTCGAGCCAGGTGGCCCCGACGTCGCGCGCATCGTGGCCGCCCACCGGGGTTCTGCCACGATCACCTACGACCCGAACCTGCGCCCGTCGCTGATGCCGAGGGCCGAGCTGACCCGCCCCGTGGTCGAGGCACTGGTGGCCCTCGCCGACGTGGTGAAGGTCAGCGACGAGGACCTCGCGTGGCTCGACCCCGGGACTGCACCGTTGGACACCGCCCGGCGCTGGGCCGCCGCTGGTCCAGGCCTCGTCGTCGTCACCCACGGCGGCGAGGGTGCGACCGCCCTGACCCCCGGCGGCGGGGAGCTCGACGTCCCGGCCCCGCGGGTCGTGGTGGCGGACACGGTGGGCGCCGGCGACTCCTTCATGGGCGGACTGATCGACGGCCTGTGGTCGGCGGGCCTGCTCGGCGCGGACCGCCGGGGGGCGCTCCGGACGGCTGACGACACCGCGCTGCGGCAGCTGCTGGAACGCTGCGCGGAGATCGCCGCGATCACCGTCTCGCGGCCGGGTGCCGATCCCCCGCGGCTGGCGGAGCTGGACGCCAAGGCCTGACGGTCAGCTCACCGGACTGCCGGCGCGGCCGCCGAGGTCCATGAGCCGCTCGACCCCCCGCCGAGCTCGTCGAGCGTGAGCAGGACGAGCGCGCAGGTCCAGGCGAGCGGGGCCACCGCCGACGGACTGCCGTCGGCCAGCACCTTCTCCGGCAACGCTCCACGCGGCGTCCGGTGCGCGTCCAGCCAGTCGAGCCAGCTCTCGGCCTGGTCCACCTGGCCCGAGGCGGCCGCGGTCAGGGCGAAGACCGCCGTCGTCGGCGTCCACGACACCCCGTCCGCCGCCCACCCGACACCGGGCGCGAGCCCACCCGCGGGGCGGGCCATCGAGGCCGCCGCCTCCGCCCAGGCCCGCTCGACCGCGTCGTCGGGCGGCGCGAACGGCGGCATCAGGAAGGCGACCGCGGTGTCCCGTTTCCACTCCCCCGGGTGGCGCGGGTAGCGCGGCGAGAAGCCCTCCTCGGCGCCCTGGTCCAGCCACGCGACGAGATCGGCGACACCCGGCTCGCCGAGGGTCTGCAGCACCGGCCCGATGGCGCGCGCTCCGAGCAGCAGCGCGGCCAGCGTGCCGAGGGTCGGTTCGGACTCCGGGACCTCCCAGTAGTCGGGATAGGCGACCGGCAGGCCGGTGAGAAGGTCGAGGTTGGCTCGGATGGCCGCGACCGACGTCGTCACCAGCGGCCGGAGCCCCTCGAGCTGGGCGCGGCGCTCCGGTCCCGGTCGGGCCTCGGCGTACCACTGGGCGACGGCCCAGAGCACCCATCCGTTGCCGTCGAGCTGCAGTCCACGATCGTCCGGCACCGCACCCGTTCCGTCGGGGGTGTACCGGGCCTCGAAGACCCCTCCGGAGGAGCGCAGCCGTTGGAGGGTCTGCAGGTGGGCCAGCACCTCGTGGGCGTCGGTGGGATGACCCGTCCGGGCGAGCGCGGCGGCAACGAAGGATGCGTCCCGCGGCCAGACGTACCGCCACCGGTCGGTGGCGCCGGCGATCGCGGCCCCGCCGGGGAGAACCAACGCGTCGAGGTCGCGCAGCGCATGCTCGGCGAGGTCGGCGTACCGGGCCGGGCCGGGGACGGTCCCACCCGCCAGCCAGGCGTCCTGCTCCACCCGGCGGTCCGGGTGATCGGCGGCAGCGGCGCCCACCGGCGCCGTCTGCGGCAGCCCGGAGCCGTCGATGACCACGCCGTCCGAGTACAGGTCGATCTCGGCGTACACCGGCTGGTCGACGACGACGGCGGTGAAGCTCAGGTCGACCGCCGGATGGCCGACCGGTTGCCCGGGCAGACAGGCCCCAACCCCGGCGAGCACGACGAGCGCGCCGGCCACGGTGCCCGTTCGACGGCGAAGCCGGACCACGCGGGTCACTGTAGTGCGGACGAGCCCTGGACCGAGCGCACCAGGCCGGTGGGCGATGACGCCTCAGCACGAACCCGGCACCAACCCGGCACCAACCCGGCTAAGAACGGCACGAAGGAGTGGTGATGATCCCCGACATCAACATCCGGGCTGTTCTCCTTGCCACGGCGTCGACGCTGGTCGTCGGTTCGCTCTGGTACAGCAAGCGGGCGTTCGGCACCCACTGGACGCGCGCCGCGCGGATCGACGAGGCGGCCGCGACCGAGCGGGGGTTCTGGCCGATCGTCGTGACGGTCCTGGTGAGCCTGGTGACCGCATGGGTCCTCGCGGGGGCCATCTCGATCGCCCACGAGTTCTACGACGGCACGTTCCTGGTCGACGCGCTCGTGACGGGCGTACTGCTCTGGGCCGGCTTCACCGGCGCGCGGGTGGTGACCCACGACGCGTTCGAGGGCCGGCCGGGCTCACGGCGGTCACGCTGGGGCACGAGCTCGTCACCGTGCTCGTGATGTCGCTGATCATCGGCCTGCTCGGGCTCTGAGGCGGGCGCCCCGAACGGCGGTCACGCCGCTGCTGCTGCCAGGATGAGCCCCGTGCCACACACCCACACCCCCGCCGAGGCCTGGGCCGAGCTGCTGGCCGGCAACGAGCGGTTCGTCCGCGGCGAGATGGCGCACCCCTCCCAGGACGCCGACCACCGGGCGGCGTTAAGCGATGCGCAGAACCCGTTCGCCGTGGTGTTCGGGTGCTCCGACTCCCGGGTCGCCGCGGAGATCGTCTTCGACAGGGGGCTGGGCGACCTGTTCGTCGTGCGCACCGCGGGGCACGTCGTCGACACCACCGTCGTGGGGTCCGTCGAGTACGGGGTGCAGGTGCTGGGCGCGCCGCTGGTCATCGTGCTGGGCCACGACTCGTGCGGCGCGGTGGCCGCGGCAGCCGAGGCACTGGCGACCGGCCGGATGCCGGGCGGCTTCGTGCGGGCCATCGTCGACCGGGTGATACCGAGCATCGTCGCGCTGCCCGCCGCCGACCCGGGCACGGGGCCCGGTGGGACCGGCGGGACCGACGAGGACGCCGCCGCGGGGTCCGCGCCGGGCCAGGCCGTTGTGGGCCGGCACGCGCTGGCGCCCGCGCCGGAGGTGCTGGGCCGGGAGCACGTGCGGCACACGGTGCGGATGCTGATGAGCTACTCGGCGGCCGTGCGAACGGCCGTCGAGGACGGCCGGTGCGCCCTCGTCGGCGCCACCTACGCGCTCGCCGAGGGCCGGGTGCGGGTCGTGGAGAGCACTGGCCCCGTCGAGCCCTGACGAAGCGGGGCCGCGCGCTGGCTGACCCGATGGGAGGATGGCCGCCATGGACGACGACCGCGCGAGCATCCAGCCACCCGACGGCTTCCGCGTCGAGCGCGACACCATGGGCGAGGTGCTCGTCCCGGCGGACGCGCTCTACCGCGCCCAGACCCAGCGGGCGGTGCAGAACTTCCCGATCTCCGGCACCCGCCTGGAGCGTCGGCACATCGAGGCGCTCGCCCGGATCAAGAAGGCGGCTGCGCGCGCCAACGCCGAGCTCGGCGTGCTTCCCGACGACGTCGCGCAGGCGATCGTCGCAGCCGCCGACGAGGTGGTCGTCGGCGCGCACGACGCCCAGTTCCCGGTCGACGTGTACCAGACCGGGTCGGGGACGTCGTCGAACATGAACGCCAACGAGGTGCTCGCCACGCTCGCCGGCCGCCGGCTCGGCCGGGACGTGCACCCCAACGACCACGTGAACGCATCGCAGTCCTCCAACGACGTGTTCCCGACGTCGGTGCACGTCGCAGCCACCAGCGGTGTGGTCGGCGACCTGCTGCCGGCGCTCGCCCACCTGGAGGCGGCGCTTCGCGCGAAGGAGACCGAGTTCACCGAGGTCGTGAAGTCGGGCCGCACGCACCTGATGGACGCCACCCCGGTCACCCTCGGTCAGGAGTTCGGCGGCTACGCGGCCGCGGTCCGGTACGGCGCCGAGCGGCTCGAGGCCGCCTTGCCCAGGGTGGCCGAGGTGCCGCTGGGCGGGACCGCTGTCGGCACCGGGATCAACACCCCGGCCGGGTTCGCCTGCCGCGTGATCGACCTGCTGCGCGAGGACACCGGGCTGCCGCTCACCGAGGCGCGGAACCACTTCGAGGCCCAGGGCGCCCGGGACGGCCTGGTGGAGCTCTCCGGCGCGCTGCGCACCATCGCCGTGAGCCTGACCAAGATCTGCAACGACCTGCGCTGGATGGGCTCCGGGCCGAACACCGGGCTTGGCGAGATTGCCCTGCCGGACCTGCAGCCGGGCTCGTCGATCATGCCGGGGAAGGTGAACCCGGTGATCCCGGAGGCGGTCCTGATGGTGGCGTCCCGGGTGGTCGGCAACGACGCGACGATCGCGTGGTCGGGGGCCAGCGGGGCGTTCGAGCTGAACGTGCAGATCCCGGTGATGGCGCAGGCCGTGCTGGAGTCCATCCGGCTGCTGGCCAACGCCTGCCGGCTGCTCGCGGACCGAACCGTCGACGGCATCGTGGCGAACGCTGACCGCGCCCGCGGGTACGCGGAGTCCTCGCCGTCGATCGTCACCCCGCTGAACCGGGTGATCGGCTACGAGGCCGCCGCGAAGGTCGCCAAGCACGCCGTGGCGCACGGGGTGACCGTGCGCCAGGCGGTGCTGGACCTGGGGTTCGTCGAGCGCGGCGCGATCAGTGAGACCGACCTCGACGCGGCCCTCGACGTGCTCGCGATGACCCGACCGCCGCAGGCATAGCGCGGGTTCGGCCCCGCGTACGGGGGCAACCGGCGAGTAGCGTTGGAGGCCAAGAGAAGGACGTGGCCAGGAGTCTCAGCCCCGGCGAGATGCTCAACCTGACGCACACGCTGAAGGCCGGCCAGATGGGCAACATCGCTCGGAAGGTGCGCCGCGGGTGGCTGATTGCGATCGCCATCCTGGTCGTCGCCTTCGTCGCGATGGGGCTGTCGCTCAACTGACCGCGGGGGGCTAGTGTCCTGCGCCAGTAATTCGTTGTAGAAGTCGTGCAAGTGAGTCCAGGATCTGTTCGGCTGTCTTGGTCCAGATGAAGGGTTTGGGGTCCTCGTTCCATGCCTTGACCCAGTTGCGGATGTCACCCTCGAGGGCTTGGACGCTGCGGTGGTCGGAGCGTTGCAGCAGGTCGGAGGTGACGTAGGCGAAGAACCGTTCGACCTGGTTGATCCAGGAGGAGTAGGTCGGGGTGAAGTGCATGTGGAACCGGGGGTGGGTTTCCAGCCACCGGGTGATGGTGGGGCTCTTGTGGGTGGCGTAGTTGTCGGCGACCAGGTGGACGTCCAGGTGGTCGGGGACCGCCGAGTCGATCTTGGCCAGGAACTTCTTGAACTCGACCGCGCGATGGCGGCGGTGCAGGGAGGAGATCACGGTTCCGTCGGTGGTGTTGAACGCGGCGAACAGGCTCGTGGTGCCGTGTCGGACGTAGTCGTGGGTCCGTTTCTCCGGCATGCCGGGCATCATTGGGAACGCCGGCTGGGACCGTGCCAGTGCCTGGACCTGGGATTTCTCGTCCACGCAGAGCACGACGGCGGCCTCGGGCGGGTTCAGGTAGAGCCCGACCACGTCGTAGACCTTCTCGATGAACAGCGGGTCGCCCGACAGCTTGAACCCGTCCTGGCGGTGCGGTTTCAGCTCGAAGGTCCGCCAGATCCGCCCGATCGTTGACTTGCTCAGCCCGGTGCGCTGCGCCATCTTCGCCCGCGACCAGTGCGTGGCGCCCGCCGGCGTGGACTCCAGCGTGGCCACCACCACGTCCTCGACCTGGTCCACCGAGATCACCGGCGGACGACCCGGACGCGCCTCATCGACGAGCCCATCGAGGCGCTCCGCCACGAACCGGGCCCGCCACTTGCCGACCGTGGCCGCCGCACACCCCACCTCGGCCGCGACCGCCTTGTTGTCCAAGCCCTCCGCGCACGCCAGCACGATCCGCGACCGCAGCACCAACGCCTGCGACGACTTACGCCGCCGGGACCACCGAACCAGCTGGTCCCGCTCCACGTCGGTCAACGTCAACTCGGCCTTCGGCCGCCCAGTACGAGGCATACCCCAGTCTACAACTTATCGGGCGAATTTAAGGTGCACGACACTAGGAGACTGCTGAACAACCCGGGATCGGGGCAGAGCGTGAGTCTGTGACCTGCGGTGATGCACAGGCTGTAGGTCGATTCTTGCCTTTGTTCAGCAGTCTCCTAGAGCTCGATGCCCTCCAGCATCTCGGTGACCAGCGCGGCGATCGGGGACCGTTCGGACCGCGTGAGCGTGACATGCGCGAAGAGCGGGTGGCCCTTGAGGGTCTCGATCACCGCGGCGACGCCGTCGTGCCGACCCACCCGCAGGTTGTCCCGCTGCGCGACGTCGTGGGTCAGGATCACCCGGGAGTTCAGGCCGACCCGGGACAGCACCGTCAGGAGCACGTTGCGCTCCAACGACTGGGCCTCGTCGACGATCACGAACGCGTCGTGCAGCGAGCGGCCGCGAATGTGCGTGAGCGGGAGCACCTCGAGCATGTCCCGGTCGACGATCTCCTCGACCACCTCGCGGGACACCAGCGCGCCAAGGGTGTCGAAGACCGCCTCGGCCCACGGGTTCATCTTCTCGGCCTCCGAGCCGGGCAGGTACCCGAGCTCCTGACCGCCGACGGCGTACAGCGGCCGGAACACCATCACCTTGCGGTGCTGCCGGCGTTCCATGACCGCCTCGATCCCGGCGCACAGGGCCAGCGCCGACTTGCCGGTCCCGGCCCGCCCGCCGAGGGAGAGGATCCCGACCTCCTCGTCGAGCAGCAGGTCGATCGCGATCCGCTGCTCGGCGCTGCGACCGTGCACCCCGAAGACGTCCTGGTCCCCGCGCACCAGGCGCAGGTGCTTGTCGATGGTCACCCTGGCCAGCGCGGAACCCCGCGAGGAGTGCAGCACCACCCCGGTGTGGCAGAGCAGCGGGCCGACGTCCTGGCCGGTCAGGTCCACCTCGGCGAGGTCCACCCGCTCGTTCTGCCAGAGCGCCGCCATCTGCGCCTCGTTGAGGTGGATCTCGGTCATCCCGGTCCAGCCCGAGTCGATGGTGAGCTCGGCGCGGTACTCCTCGGCCGCCAGGCCGCACGCCGACGCCTTGATCCGCAGCGGGAGGTCCTTGGAGACGAGCGTGACGTCGTTGCCCTCGTCGGCCAGGTTCTTGGCGACCGCCAGGATGCGGGTGTCGTTGTCGCCGAGCCGGAAGCCGGCCGGCAGCGCTGCGGTGTCCACGTGGTTGAGCTCGACCCGCAGGGAGCCACCCACGTCACCAACCGGCACCGGGTGATCCAGCCGCCCGTGCTGCACCCGCATGTCGTCGAGCATCCGCAGGGCGCTGCGGGCGAAGAACCCGAGCTCGGGATGGTGGCGCTTGGCCTCCAGCTCCGTGATCACCACGACCGGAAGGACGACCTCGTGCTCGGCGAAGCGCACCATCGCGCGCGGGTCGGACAGCAGGACGGAGGTGTCGAGCACGTACGTGCGGGTCACGGGGGCTCCCTCCGGCGCCTCAGCGCCGCTCTGGCCGCTCCACGTCTGCTCGACGCGGTACGGGGTGGGCCCGGTCGACCGGCCAAAGGGCCGGGATCCGGCCCTCCTCCCGGAGCGGATGCTCCATGGGCTGGCCTCCCGTGGGGCGACGGGACGTCGTCCGATGTCTTCGGACGCTACGCCGGGCCGCAGGCCCCTCCGAGGCGCGACACGCACCGTCACCTGAAGTTCACACGGGTGGTCGCAGGCGGGCCGACGGCGCGGGCCTCGGACCGACGGCGCGAGCTTCAGCGCCCGAGGCGCCGTTCCCGCGCGGCGTACGAGCGCAGCGCCCGCAGGAAGTCCACCCGCCGGAAGTCGGGCCAGTAGGCCTCGCAGAAGTAGAACTCGCTGTGCACGCTCTGCCAGAGCATGAAGCCCCCAAGGCGCTGCTCCCCCGAGGTGCGGATCACCAGCTCCGGGTCCGGCTGCCCCCTGGTGTACAGGTGCTCGGCGATGTGCTCGACGCTGAACGTGTCCGCCAGCTCCTCAAGGGACGTGCCGTTGCCTGCGTGCTCGCGCAGGATCGACCGGACGGCGTCGGCGATCTCCCGCCGGCCGCCGTACCCGACGGCAACGTTCACGTGCATGCCCTCGACGCCGGACGTGCGGGCCTCCGCAGCGCGCAGGGCGTCGGCGGCCGCCTCCGGCAGCAGGTCGAGGGCGCCGACCATCTGCAGGTGCCACTGTCCGCATGCAGCGAGGTCCCCGACGGCGTCCGTGATGATGCCGAGCAGCTCGGCGACCTCCTCGGACGAGCGCGACAGGTTGTCCGTTGAGAGCATCCAGAGCGTGACGACCTCGACGCCGACCTCGTCCGACCACCGAAGCAGCTCGGCGATCTTGTCAGCGCCCGCCCGATGGCCGGTGGACGCATCGGCACCGACGGTGCGCGCCCAGCGCCGGTTGCCGTCGAGGATCACGCCGATGTGCCGGGGAATGGCCTCCCTCGGCAGTGAGGCGGCGAGGCGGCGCTCGTACACGCCGTACAGCAGGTGCGGCAAGCGCATGCAGAGTCCTCGCGTGTTGAGTCGTGTCGGGGTCACGGTACCGCCACGTCGGCGCCGCCGGGACCGGCTCACCGACGCGCAGCCGAGCCTGCGCGGACGGAGTGCGACGACAGCGGTTCGGGGCGTCGCGGAGTCCCGACAAGGGGTAACCTACGGTGCCGTAGGTACAGCACGGGCTCCCACAGACGAGGACCCACCCGAGTCGAAGGAGCGCGATGACGACGAATGGTGGGCTGATGACCCAGCAGCGGAGGACCATCGAGTCCCCGATCAACGAGATCAAGCCGAAGTTGCGCGGATGGATCCACGCCGGCATGGCTCCCCTGGTGGTCGCCGCATCGATCGTGCTGATCGCGCTCGCGCCGACGACGTCGGGCCGCGCGTCGGCGATCGTCTTCGGGGTGAGCGCCGTCCTGCTCTTCGGGGTGAGCGCCGTCTACCACCGGGGGCGCTGGTCGCCGAGGGTCACGGCGGCGCTCCGCCGGCTGGACCACACCAACATCTTCCTGATCATCGCGGGGTCGTACACCCCGCTGGCCGTGCTGCTGCTCGACTGGCCGAACAAGCGCAACCTGCTGATCATCGTGTGGGCGGGGGCATTGGCCGGGGTGCTGGCGCGGGTGTTCTGGCTCGGCGCCCCGCGATGGTTCTACGTGCCGATCTACCTCGCGCTGGGCTGGGTGGCCGTGTGGTTCCTGCCGGAGTTCTGGCGGACCGGACACCATGCGATCGTCTGGCTGGTCGCCGCCGGTGGCCTGGCCTACACGGTCGGCGCGGTGGTCTACGGCACCAAGCGGCCCAACCCGAGCCCGCGCTGGTTCGGCTTCCACGAGATCTTCCACTCGCTGACCGTTGTGGGGTTCACCTGCCACTACATCGCGGTGAGCATCGCGACGTACTCCGCCCGCTGACCCCTCCCGCGGCGCTGCGGCGGTCAACCCCCGTCGCGGGGCACGACGGCGTAGCGGCGGTTGGCCAGGCAGGGGTTCCGCTCGCGCACGGCTGCGAGGACCTCCGGCCGCAGGTCCGCAGCGGCGACGAGGCCCGCGCCCTGCTCGGCACCCGGGGTCCCGGAGTCGGCCGACCCTGGAGCACTGGCCAGCACCACCCCGTCCGGGTCGACCACCATCGACTCACCGGTGACCCCGGGCCCCTGTTGAGCGGCACCCAGCACGTATGCGGTGTTCTCGATCGCGCGGGCCCGGAGCAAGGTCCGCCAGTGGTCCGCCTTGTGCTCACCCGCAGCCCAGGCGGCAGGCACCGCGAGCACATCGGCGCCGGCATCCACCAGGCGCCGGGCCGACTCCGGGAAGCGCAGGTCGTAGCAGGTCAGCACCCCGACGACGAACCCGCCGACCGGGAGCAGCATCGGCGCAGCATCCACCGGACCGGGCTCGAGGCGATCGGACTCGCGGTGGCCGAACGCGTCGTACAGGTGGACCTTGCGGTACACCCCGACCAGGGTCCCGGCGGCATCGATGACGACGACCGCATTGACCGCCCGGGAGGCACCCGGCAGGGTCGTGCCGGCGATCACCGCCACCCCGCAGGTCCGCGCCACGTCCTGCAGGGCAGGGACGAAGCCGCGGTCCAGCGGTTCCGCGTGCTCCGGGCCGACGCCACGGGGATCGAACCGCGCGGCGTACTCGGGCAGCAGCACCAAGTCGGCCGCGTCGTCGGCGGCCGCGGTGACCGCGTTCACGGCGAGCGCGATGTTGGCCGCGGCGTCGGGCCCGGACCGGAGCCCGACGGCGTGGACCCTCATCCGGCGTCGCCGGCCGGTGAGCTGCCGGACCGCCCGGCCGCGCTCCCGGTCGCGTCCCCGGACGTCGCCCCACCCGTCGACGCCACACCCATCGACGCCACACCCGTCCCTGCCGAGTCCCCTGCCGAGTCCTCCGCTGCGACGTCGTCGGCGTGGTCGCGGTACTGCACCCCACGGACCTTGCTCGTCATGGACCGGAACAGCGGGATGCAGGCCAGCACCAGCGCGAAGGTCACCAGGAAGCCGATCAGCCCAGGGCTCCCGACCGGCTCGGTGCCAGTGTCCGTCGCAGCGAACACGAGGAGGAGCGCGGGGCCGGTCGTCATCTGTCGTCCTCCGGATGGATGCCCGCGAACAGGTCGTCCTCGGGCAGAGCGACGGGAACATGGGAGTGCGCCAGCTCATACTCCTCCACCGGCCACACCCGCGCCTCGAGGTCACGTGGGACGGCGAAGAAGAACCCGTCGGGATCCACCTGGGTGGCGTGCGCCCGCAGCGCCGCGTCGCGGGCAGCGAACCAGGGCGCGGCATGCACCCGGGTGGTCACGTCACGTTCGGGGATCTCACGCATCTGACGGGAGGCGAGCCAGTCTCCGTACGGCGACGCCAGCCCCGCCTGGATCATCGCGCGGTGCATCGCGGTGAGCTTTCGCAGCGAGAAGTCGTGGTTGTAGTAGAGCTTCAGCGGCTGCCAGTGCTCGCCATGGCTGCGGTACCGCTCCCGGTCCCCCGCGGCGTGGTACGCCTCGAACCCGACCTTGTGGCTCATCACGTGGTCGGGGTGCGGGTAGCCCCCGCTGGGGTCGTAGGTGGTCATCACATGTGGCCGGAAGTCGCGGACCAGCTGCACGAGCGGCGCCGTGGCCTCCTCCAGCGGGATGGTGGCGAAGCAGCCCTCCGGCAGCGGCGGCAGCGGGTCGCCCTCGGACAGGCCGGAGTCGACGAAGCCCAGCCAGTGCTGGCGCACCCCGAGCGCGTCGGCAGCTGCCGCCATCTCCTGGCGCCGGACGATGGCCATCACCTCCGGCGTCGGGTGCGGCTGCGGGTAGGTCGGGTTGAGGATGCTGCCCCGCTCCCCGCCGGTGCAGGTCACCACGAGCACCTCAGCGCCCTCCGCTGCATAGCGCGCCATGGTCGCGGCGCCCTTGCTGGACTCGTCGTCCGGATGGGCGTGCACCGCCATCAGGCGGAGCCCCTTGCGTGTCTGAAGGTCCTGGCTCACCCGCACTCCTCCTCGTCGCCCTCGGCCCCTGCCGGGTAACCATGGTCTCCCACCGGGACAGAGTGAACCACAGGCCGCCGACCGACCTGATGGCGGCGGCGGTCACGTGGCGAGGCCGGCCCCGTGGCGAGGCCGGCCCCGTGGCGCGCGCCGGCCTGGCAGGCTGGAGCCGGTCAACCACGAGCCGGCCAACCACGAGCCGGTCAACCACGAGCCGGTCCAGCAGCAGGAGGGCAGATGTCAGCCACCGCGGTGCCGGCGGACCGCTACGGCCCGCCGGCCGACCCGCGCGGGCGCCGACGGGGCGCCATCGCGCTGTGGGCGCTCGGCGCCGTCGGGGTGGCGGTGACCGTCTGGCTCGGCCTGCTGACCGGCCGCGCGCCCGTCACGTGGCAGGAGGTCGGCTTCCACATCGACGGTGCCACCCAGGTGGACGTGACCTACGACGTGTCGCGACCGGACCCGTCGGTCGGCGTGACCTGCCGGATCGAGGCGCAGAGCAGGAGCCACGCCCAGGTCGGCGTCGTGCTCGTCGACGTGCCCGGGGCGTCCGGACGGACGGTGCGGCTCACCACCACCGTGCGCACCTCCGAGCAGGCCGTGACCGGGATCGTCGACGAGTGCTGGGTACCGGGGGGCTGAGCCGGTCAGGGTCGGCCGGCCAAGGTCAGCCGGTCAGGGTCGGCCGGTCAGGGTCGGCCGGTCAAGGTCAGCCGGACCGAAGCGAGGGCGCCGCTGACGGCCCTGGCGCACCTGGCTTTGGTATGATCGGCGTTTCGCACTCCCGGGGTCGGCGCAACCTCCCCCGCGAACCGACCTTCGGGAGCCCCGCCGACCTGGCGTGGCCCACTGACCTTCACCCACCGCAGTACGAACGCGACCTGATTGAGAGGAGCGAGGCGTGACCGAGACGACAGCCGTCACATGGCTGACCCAGGAGGCCTACGACCGCCTCTCCAGCGAGGTCGAGCAGCTCAAGACGGTCGGCCGCGCGGAGATCGCCGAGAAGATCGACGCAGCCCGCTCCGAGGGTGACCTCAAGGAGAACGGCGGGTACCACGCGGCTCGCGAGGAGCAGGCGAAGCAGGAGGCACGGATCCGCCAGCTCGACGAGCTGCTGCGCAAGGCGGTCGTGGGCGAGGCACCGGCCGACGACGGCATCGTCGAACCGGGCATGGTCGTCACGGCCACCGTCGCCGGCGACCGGATGACCTTCCTGGTGGGCTCGCGCGAGGCCGCCGAGGGCACCGATCTGGACGTGTACAGCGAGAGGTCGCCGCTTGGCGCGGCCATCATCGGGCACTCCGCAGGCGAGTCGACGTCGTACAGCACGCCGGCCGGCGCTCAGATCGAGGTCGTCATCCACGAGGCCAAGCCGTTCCGGGTCTGAGCGTGACGCTCAGCCCTGCCTGACGCTCAGCCCTGCCTGACGCTCAGCCCTGCATGACGCGGTAGCCGGCGTCGCGCAGACGCTCCCGCACCTCCGCGCAGTGCGTCGGCCCGCGGGTCTCCACCTGCACGTCGATCTCCACCTCGTCCACCGCCAGGTCGACGCCGGTCCGCACATGGCTGACGTCCATCACGTTCCCGCCGCTGGCTGCCAGCTCCGCGAGCAGGCTCGCCAGCGTGCCAGGTCGGTCGTCGAGCCGGATCCGCATCTGCAGGTATCGGCCGGCCGACGCCAGCCCGTGCCGGACGACCCGCAGCAGCAGCAGCGGGTCGATGTTGCCGCCGGAGAGCACGACCACCGCCGGTGTCGCCACCTCGACGCCCGCGAGCAGTGCGGCAACGCCCGCAGCACCGGCCGGCTCGACCAGCACCTTTGACCGCTCGGCCAGGTGCAGCAGGGCCCGGGACAGGTGCTCCTCGGTCACGGTGTGGATCGGCACGCCACCGACCTGCAGGATCGCGAACGGCAGGTCCCCCGGCCGGCCGACGGCGATCCCGTCCGCCATCGTCGACATGGCGGTGACGGACATCGGGTGCCCCACCGCCAGCGACCCGGGCCAGGCTGCCGCGCCGGCCGCCTGCACCCCGACCACCTGCACCTGCGGATGGTCGGACAGTGCGGCGGTGATCCCGGCCGCGAGCCCGCCGCCGCCCACCGGCACGAGCACCGTCCGCACGTCCGGGACCTGCTCCAGCACCTCAAGCCCGACCGTTCCCTGACCGGCGACGACGTCGGGGTGGTCGAACGGGTGGATCAGCACCGCACCCTCGGCGCTCGCGTGCTCCTGGGCCGCGCGCAGCGCGTCGTCGATCGTCGCCCCCACCAGACGCACCGCCGCGCCGTACTCCTGGGTCGCCGCGATCTTGGGCAGCGCGGCGCCCTCCGGCATGAACACCGTCGCGCGGATGCCGAGCAGGCGCGCCGCGAGCGCGACGCCCTGGGCATGGTTGCCCGCGCTCGCGGCGATCACCCCGGCGTCCTTCTCGGCCTGCGTCAGCCGCGACATCCGCAGGTACGCGCCGCGGATCTTGAACGAGCCCGCGCGCTGCAGGTTCTCGCACTTGAGCACGACCCGGCCGCCGGCGAGGGCGGACAACGCAGTGGAGTCCAGGACCGGGGTGCGGTGCACGACGCCGCGCAGCGCCTCGGCTGCGACGGCGACGTCGGCCGGGCCGAGCCTGGCCGGTTCACGAGTCTCGGAGGTGCCGCTCATCGCGGCCGCGCAGCGGGCGGATCGACCACACCGACCTCGTCGGTCGCGATGATCGGGGTCTCTGACGGGCCGTCCAGGTGGGTCAGCCATCGGGTGAGCCCGTCGGGGTTCTGACCCAGCTGCGGGAACTTGTCCCGGCCACGCAGGTAGAGCACGGCGGTGTTGAGCGTGGCGACGAACGGCACGGCCAGCAGGGCACCGACGACTCCGGCAGCCAGCGAACCGGTGGCGACCGAGAGCAGCACCGCGACGGGGTGCAGCGAGACGGCGTGCCCGAGCAGTAGCGGTTGGAGCAGGTGACTCTCGATCTGCTGGACGGCCACCACCACCGCCAGCATGATCAACGCGGACCCGGTCCCCTGGTCAACGAGGGCGACGAGCACCGCGATCGCACCGGTGGCGATCGCGCCGACGAACGGGATGAAGCTGGCCAGGAACACCAGCACGGCGAGCGGGATGGCCAGCGGGATGCGCAGGATCACCGCACCGAGACCGATCCCGACCGCGTCGATCAGCGCCACCAGGATCTGGGTCCGGGTGAACGCGGCGAGGGTGACCAGGCCGCGTCGCGATGCCTGATAGACCGGCATCCGCGCCGGGATCGGCAGCAACCGGACCAGCCAGGCCCAGATCAGCGACCCGTCCTTGAGGAAGAAGATGGTGCAGAAGAGCGTCACGAGCGCACCGGCCAGCACGTGCGCGATCGTCACGGAGACCGAGAGCGCGCCGGAGACCAGCGTGCCGCTGTTGGCGCTCAGCTGGTCGCCGGCCCGTCCTAGGTAGGCGTCGATCTGCGCCCGGTCGATGCCCAGCGGGCTCTCCGCGAGCCAGACCAGCAGCTTCTCCAGGCCGGCGGACGTCTGGGACCACAGCTCGCCGAATCCGAGCACGATCTGCCGCCCGGCCACGGTGAGCAGGCCGACGACGACGGCGAGCAGGGCCACCACGGCGGTCGCGGCGGCCGCACCGCGCGGGAAGCGCAGCCGGTGCTGCAGGAGGTTCACGAACGGGCTGAGCAGGACGGTGAGCAGCAGGGCGATGGCGACCGGGACCCAGATCACCTTGGCGAAGGCCATCACGACGACGACGACGGCCAGCGCCAGCATCATCACCAGGATCCGCCACGCCCAGGCAGCCGCGACCTGGACCGGGCGCGGCACTGCGGCCAGGACCGGGCGCTGCGACCCCAGCACGGGCGCCGGGTGCGCACCCGACTCGGGAGCCGGGGTGTCGTTGCTGGTCACGGGCGCGTCGGCGCTCATCCGAGGGCCTGACCGAGGTCGGCCACCAGGTCGGCGACGTCCTCGAGCCCGACGGACAGCCGCACCAGGTCGTCCGGCACCTCAAGGGCCGAGCCGGCCACCGAGGCGTGCGTCATCCGCCCGGGAAGCTCGATCAGCGACTCCACGCCGCCGAGCGACTCGGCAAGGGTGAAGACCCTGGTCCGGGCACACACCTCGAGGGCCTTCTCGACGTCGCCGGTGCGGAAGGCGACCATGCCGCCGAACCCGCTCATCTGCCGGGCGGCAACCTCGTGGCCGGGATGCTCCTCGAACCCGGGATAGCGCACCTCGGTCACCGCGGAGTGGCCGGCCAGGTACCGCGCGACGGTCAGCGCGCTGGCGCAGTGCCGATCCATCCGCACGGCGAGCGTCTTGAGGCCGCGCAGGGTCAGCCACGCGTCGAACGGCCCGGCGATCGCCCCGGAGGCGTTCTGGTGGAACGCGAGAGCGTCCGCGAGCGACGTCGTCCCGGTCGGCCCCTCCAGACCGACCGGCAGCTGCGCGCCGTCGGCCACAACGAGCGCCCCGCCGACGACGTCGCTGTGCCCGCCGATGTACTTGGTGGTCGAGTGCACGACGACGTCGGCGCCGAGCTCGATCGGTCGCTGCAGGTACGGGGTGGCGAAGGTGTTGTCGACGACCAGGACGGCGCCGGCGGCCCGTGCCACGGCAACGATCGCGGCGATGTCGGCGATCCCCAGCAGGGGGTTGGTCGGCGTCTCGACCCAGACCACCTTCGTGCGGCCCGGCTCGACGGCCTCGACCACCGCGTCGACGTCGGACAGGTCGACCGGCGTGTGCTCGACGCCCCATGGACCGAACACCCGGGTCACCAGCCGATAGGTGCCGCCGTACGCGTCGGTCGGCACCACGATGTGGTCTCCCGGCCGGAGCACGGCGCGGAGCAGGGTGTCCTCGGCGGCCAGCCCGGAGGCGAAGGCGAAGGCGCGCGCACCGCCCTCGACGGCGGCGAGCGCCTCCTCCAGCGCGGTCCGGGTCGGGTTGCCGGAGCGGGAGTACTCGTACCCGCCGCGCAGACCGCCCACCCCGTCCTGCTTGTACGTGGAGACCTGGTGGATCGGCGGGACCACCGCGCCGGTCGCGGCGTCGGGGTCCTGGCCTGCGTGGATGGCTCGCGTCGCGAAGCCGCTGGTGGTCCAGTCCTGAGGGGCGTCCGTCACGGGCCAAGGCTAGTTGCTGAAGCCACCCGCGCCCGATGCAGCGTGCCCGCGGGAACACCCTGCCGACGCTCGGGCGTTGTGCTCGTCAGCCGCACCCTTGGAGGCCAACATGTTCGGTTCGACGCTCCGCTCGACCATGGTCACGCCCGAGCGCGCTCTCCGGGGCCGCAGCGAGTACGCCTACCCCGTCCCCGAGCGGCATGCCGTCCTCGGCACACCGCTGGCAGGACCCTGGCCCGAGGGGACCGCAGTGATCCACCTCGCTCTCGGCTGCTTCTGGGGTGCCGAGAAAGAGATGTGGCAGCTGCCGGGCGTGCTGACCACGGCGGCCGGGTACCAGGGTGGCTTCACCCCGTTCCCCACCTACGAGGAGACCTGCACCGGCCTGACCGGGCACACCGAGACCGTCCTGATCGCGTACGACCCGGCAGTGCTGAGCCACACCGAGCTGTTGCGCACGTTCTGGATGCTGCACGACCCGACGCAGGGCTTCCGGCAGGGGAACGACGTCGGCACCCAGTACCGGTCGGCGGCGTTCTGGACCACCCCGGAGCAGGAGCGGGCGGCGCTGGCGACCCGGGACGCCTACGCAGGCGAGCTGCGGCAGCACGGGTTCGGGGCGGTCACCACGGAGATCCGCCCGGTGGACGGTCCGGGCGGCGCCGGCCCGTTCTACTACGCCGAGGGCCACCACCAGCAGTACCTGCACAAGGTGCCGAACGGGTACTGCCCGGTGCACTCCACCGGCGTGGCCTGCCTGCTGCCGACCCCCTGACCCTGACCTGCCTCCGGCGAGGTCGTCCTCTGCACGCGAGGTCGTCCCGTGCAGGGCACGACCTCGCGTGGGAAGGACGACCTCGAGCGCGTCACGGGGCTTCTTGGCCCGAACGGCGCCGGAACGGGGCGACCGGCAGCCGTTGAGACACCGTCAGGCTGTCTGTCGGTTTTTCTGACAAGCCGTCAGCATGATAGCGTCCGGAACGCCACCCGAGCCCCGGCCAGGCCTCGTCGGCCGCTCGCCAACGGCCCGGAAGGACACACCATGACCTCGGTCGACGCCGCCCCCCGCACCCCCGGCCGCTGGTGGGCCATGGCCACCCTGTCGATGGGTGTCGCACTCGTCGTGATGGACGCGACTGTGGTCAACGTCGCGCTCCCCGTGGTGATCGAGGACCTGGGCCTCGACTCATCCGACGCGCAGTGGATGAACGCGATCTACTCCCTCGTGTTCGCGTCCCTGATGCTCACCTCGGGTCGCCTGGGCGACGTCTATGGCCGCCGCCGGGCCTACTCCGTCGGTCTGACCGTGTTCATGGCCGCCAGCGTGCTGGCGGGTGCCGCATGGAGCCCGGCCGTCCTGATCGGCGCGCGCTTCCTGCAGGGCATCGGTGCTGCCCTCGTCCTGCCCAGCACCCTGTCGACCCTGAACGCGATGTTCACCGGCCGCGAGCGCAACATCGCGTTCGCGATCTGGGGCTCCACCATCGGCGGGATGGCGGCGGTCGGGCCTCTGGTCGGCGGCTGGCTGGCAACGGACGTGAGCTGGCGGTGGGCCTTCTGGCTCAACATCCCGTTCGGGCTGCTCACCCTGCTCGGCATCCGGAAGTACCTGGTCGAGACCCGCGACCCGGAGCGCCAGGGGCGACCCGACGTGCTCGGTGTGCCGCTCAGCGCGCTGGGGATCGGTGGGATCGTCTTCGCCCTGATCGAGGGCCGGACCTTCGGATGGTGGCTGCAGGACTCCGGGGCGCTCTCGCCGGTCCCGGTGAGCCTCGTCCTCGGCGCCACGCTGCTCGCGGCCTTCATCGTCCTCGAGCGGCGCAGGGCTGCCGCCGGCAAGGTCGTGCTGATCGACCTGGGCCTGCTGCGCATCCGCTCGTTCCGCTTCGGGGTGATCGCCGCCCTCGTGGTTGCGGCCGGCGAGTTCGGCATGCTCTTCACCTTGCCGCTGCTGCTGCAGGGCGCGCTGGGCTACACGGCGCTCGGCACCGGCGTCGTCGTGCTCGCCCTGGCCATGGGCACCTTCCTCGTCTCGGGCGCGACGCCCCGGTTGGTCGACAGCATGGGAAGGCGTTCGGTCGTCCGCCTGGGTCTGGCGCTCGAGGCCGCCGCGGTCGCGGGTCTTACGCTCACCATGAGCGGCACGGTCTCGAGCTGGACGATCGCGGCCTGGCTCTTCGCCTACGGTCTCGGCGTCGGCCTGGCCACGGCGCAGCTGACCAGCGTCATCCTGGCCGAGGTGCCGGTGGCCGAGAGCGGGCAGGCCTCCGGATTCCAGACCACGGTGCGCCAGCTCGGTTCCGCGCTGGGTGTCGCCGTCCTGGGGACCGTGCTGATCGCGACCCTTGCTTCGTCGACGACCACTCGGGTCGAGGCGACCGGGAGCTCGGCCGCCGAGACCGCGCAGGCGGTGGCGATCGTGCGCGAGTCCGCCGGTGCAGCGATCCCGGTGCTGCTGGCCGACCCGGCGACGAAGGCCGCCGGAGTGGCCGCCGCGGACGCGATGATCCACGCGAGCCGATGGACGACGGGGTTGGCGGCCGGTGTGCTGGCGTTGGGCCTTGCCGCCACGCTTGCCCTGCCGCCGCTGCCTGGCGACGCCGAGCGCGGTCAGGGCAGGACCCGGCCGGCCGCTCCCGATCAGGCGGCGCGGAAGCCGAGGAGCCGACGGCTCAGCCGATGAATCCCCCGGCGTAGCGCAGCCAGTAGACCCGCTGCCCCGCGACGACGATCTCCTCGAACCCCTCGAGCTCCGCCGGGGTGCCGCTACCCGCGCTGATGTACCGGAACGCCCCGAAGTCCTCCTCGACGTGCTGGTGCGTCCGTGCCGTCTCCGCCAGGGCCAGGAGGGCCGGCTGGAGCATGCCGTCTGCCTGGCCCTCCGTCATCGAGGTGTAGTCGCCGAAGTAGGTCATCGACCAGACCGGACGACCGTCGTGGTAGACCACCTCGATGCCCGGGAAGATCCCGTTGCCCTGGTAGTACACGTCGCGGTAGAGCCACGGGCCCTCGGCGTGCTCGAACTGCTCGGAGCCGCCGAGCAGGGGCGCGGTCCGGCCCTGCTGGGCGGCATAGGTGCGGGTGCGGGCCCGCAGGCAGAAGGCCAACGCGGCCTCGGCTGTGATCACGGTGGCAACGCTAGAGGGCAGCGCCGACACGGCGTCCCACCCGACGGCGTCCCACCCGACGGCGTCCCACCCGGCGGCGTTCTCACCCGTTCGAGGACCCGGGGCACCCGCGCTCCCGTGACAGAGTTGGCCAATGCGGGTGAGCAACTGGGCAGGCAACCACGCTTACCCAGCCACGGCCTGGCACGAGCCGACGTCGATCGACCAGCTCTGCGAGATCGTCGCAGCCGCACCGCGGATCCGGGCGCTCGGCAGCGGGCACTGCTTCAACGACATCGTCGACTCCGACGCGCTGGTGAGCCTGGACCACCTACCCACCGTGATGGAGATCGACCGGCGGCGGGCGACCGTGACCGTCACAAGTTCGGTGCGCTACGGCACGCTCGCCGCCCACCTGCACACCAACGGCTGGGCCGTGCACAACCTCGCCTCACTGCCGCACATCACCGTCGCGGGCGCCATCGCCACGGCCACCCACGGCTCGGGAGACCGGCACCCGAACCTTGCTGCGGTGGTCACGGGCCTTGACCTGGTCACCGCCAACGGAGACGTCCGGCACCTGGACGCTTCGGCGCCGGGCTTCCGCGGGTCGGTCGTCGGGCTGGGCGCCCTCGGGGTCGTCACCGCGGTCACCCTGGAGATCGAGCCGACCTACGACGTCGCGCAGGAGGTCCACACCGGTCTCCCGTGGTCGGCGGCCCTCGAGCACTTCGACGAGATCACCGCGAGCGCGGACAGCGTCAGCCTGTTCACCGACTGGACCGGGCCGCAGGTCGCGCAGGTGTGGCGCAAGAGCCGCGTCGAGCCGGTCGAGTGGCGGACGCCGGACCAGTTCGGCGCGCAGCCGGCGGCCGGCGCCCTGCACCCCCTGCCAGGCGTCGACCCGGCGAGCACCACCGAGCAGCTCGGTGTCGCCGGCCCGTGGCACGAGCGCCTGTCGCACTTCCGGATGGGCTTCACGCCCGGTGCCGGTGCCGAGCTCCAGTCGGAGTACCTGGTGGCCCGGGAGCATGCCGTCGCGGCGCTGGAGGTCGTCCGGCGCCTGGCCGACCGGATCGCCCCCCTGCTGCTGGTCAGCGAGATCCGCACGATCGCTGCCGACAACCTGTGGCTGTCCACCGCCTACCACCTGGACAGCGTCGGCATCCACTTCACCTGGCGGCCGGCGCCGGCTGAGGTCACCGACCTGCTGCCGACGCTGGAGGACGCCCTGGCCCCGTTCGACGCGCGTCCGCACTGGGGGAAGCTGTTCGCCGACGTCGACCGGCGCGTGGCGGACCTGTACCCCAGGATCAGTGACTTCCGGGTGCTGGCCGAGTGGCTCGACCCGTACGGGAAGTTCCGGAACGACTACCTCGAGCGGCACCGCCTGGTGTGACGTCCATCGGCGAGCCGCGGAGCCGGGGTCAGCGGCGGCGCGTGCCGAGGATGTCGACCACGAACACCAGCGTGTCCGTCCCACCGATGCCGGCCCGCGGCATGCCACGGTCGCCGTAGCCGAGGTGCGGCGGGATGGAGATCAGTATCCGGGACCCGACCGGAGCGCCGACGAGTGCCTCGTCCCAGCCGGCGATGACCGAGCCGACACCGATCGGGAACGAGATGGACGCTCCCCTGTCGTAGGAGGTGTCGAACACCCGGCCGCCCCACACCTGGCCGAAGTAGTTGACCTCGATGTCGTCGCCGGCCTCAACGATGTCGCCCTCGCCGTGCACGAGCACCTGCACGCCGAGGCCCGCCGGCGCCGGGGTGTCCGGGAACGTCAGGACCGGCTTGTCCCCGAAGGACCCGGATGCGGTGGGAAGCGGCGGCAGGTACTCGGTCACGGTTTCTCCTCGGGCGTCGGACGGGCGTGGCGCCGGTCGCGGCACCGTCGTCCATCGTGCCCGATCGACCGAGGCCGCGACCACCTCGAGCACCCACCTGCCCACCCGGCCGCGCGGTAGTCCAGGTGTCGACCGTCCCCGACGGCGTCGGGCACCCCGTCAGAGCAGGTCGGCGAACCACCGCAGCTGACGCTCGAACTGGTGCGCCGAGCCACCCTCGTGCTGGTTGAACGGGTACTCGACGATGTCCTTGGCCGGCGCCTGCCCCTGCGCCGCAGCCAGCTCGCCATAGTGGTTGAAGGCCGCGTAGACGGTCGACGGCGGGCAGATCGGGTCCATCAGCCCGACCGAGAAGAGCGCCGCGGCCCTCGCCCGGCGGGCGAAGTTCACCCCGTCCAGGTACGACAAGGTCCGGAAGGCCGTGTCGACCATCTGCCGGTGCACCGACAGGTACCGGGTGATCTCGCCATAGGGGAAGTCGTCGGTGATCTCGACCGCGCGACGGTAGTGGCACAGGAACGGAACGTCGGGCATCGCGGCGAGGATGTCGGGCACCAGGCCCGCGACGGCGAGCTGGATCCCGCCGGCCTGGCTGCCCCCGGCGAGCCCTACCCGGGTCCCATCCACGCCCGGCAGCGCCCGGGCGGCCTCGACCGCCCGTACCCCGTCGGTGAACAGCCGCCGGTAGTAGTGGTCGTGCGGGGACTCGATGCCCATGGTCATCACGCCGGGGGTGTGCGGCCCACTGCCGACCGGGTCCGGGGTGTCGCCGCCCGAGCCCCAGTTGCCGCCCTGGCCACGGCAGTCCATCAGAAGGTGCGCGTAACCGGCGTTGGGCCAGCCGAGCCGTTCGTGCGCGAACCCCCGCCCGCCGCCGTAGCCCTGGAACTCGACGATGATCGGCAGGTCCTCCGTCACGCCGGCCGGCCGGGTCAGCCAGGCCCGGATCGGGTGGCCACCGAAGCCGGCGAAGGTCACGTCGTGCACGTCCACCAGACGGAGCGCCGCGTCGACCCGCTCGACGCGCAGGTTCAGGTCGTGCTCACGCGTCTGCGCCAGCGTGCTGGACCAGAACTCGTCGAAGTCAGCCGGCTCGGCCACCTCGGGGCGGTAGCTGCGCATCTCCTCGACGGGTAGGTCGTACATGGCCACGGCGGATCTCCTCAGTGCTGGCGAGTGCTGGCGAGTGCTGGCGGCTGCTGGCAGCTGCTGGCAGCTGCTGGCAGCGGGCGCCGGCAGCGGGCGCCGGCAGCGGGCGCTGGCAGCGGGCGCTGGACACGTGTGTATCACGAGAGTGCCGTCGGAGGGCGGGTCGGCTCAGCGGCTCCTGCGCGGCGAGGCTCAGCGCGCGAGGAACCCCAACAGGTCGTGGCGGGTGAGCACACCGATGGGTCCCCGCCGGAGACCACCATCAGCGCGTCGGAGTCGTGCAGGGCGGTGCGGGCGGCATCGAGGTCCTCCCCCACGCCGATCAGCGGCAAGGGCGGCCCCATCTGCCGGTCCACCCGGTCCGCGAGCTGAGCGCGACCGGAGAAGACCGCGTCGAGCAGCTCCCGCTCGTTGACCGACCCGGCCACCTCACCGGACTTCACCGGCGGCTCCGCCGTGACAACGGGCATCAGCGACACCCCGTACTCCCGGAGGATGTCGATGGTCTCCCGGACCGTGTCGGCGGGGTGCACATGGACCAGGGCCGGCAGCTCCCCGGACTTGCCGCGGAGCACGTCGCCGACCACCACGCCGTCGCCCTCGCGGACGAAGCCGTACGACCGCATCCAGGGGTCGGAGAAGATCTTGGACAGGTACCCGCGACCGCCGTCAGGCAGGATCACGACGACGACGGCGCGCGCCGCCGCCTCCGGGTCCTCCTCCTCCAGCCGCCGGGCCACCCGCAGCGCTGCGCCGAGGGCCATCCCGGACGACCCACCGACGAGCAGGCCCTCCTCCCGGGCCAGACGGCGGGTGAGCGCGAACGACTCCGCGTCGGTGATCGGGACGACCTCGTCCGGCACGGTGGGGTCGTAGGCGCCCGGCCAGAAGTCCTCGCCGACGCCCTCGACCAGGTACGGCCGCCCCGTCGGTGTCCGCCCAGATCTCGGGGCCGGTGGTCGCGTGGTGCGCGGCCGGCCCGTTCGGGTTGGTGTACTGGTCGGGTTTCCACGCTCCATCGATCTCGGCCACCAGGCGGTCGGAGACCGAGTAGTAGGACTCCGGGTTGTCCGGGGCAACGGCGGTCGGCGTGACCACGACCTCGGCACCGTAGGCCCGGAGCACGTCGATCTTGTCCTGGGACACCTTGTCCGGGCAGACGAACACGCACCGATATCCCTTGCGCTGCGCCACCAGGGCGAGCCCGACACCGGTGTTCCCGCTGGTCGGCTCGACGATGGTGCCGCCGGGGCGGAGCTCGCCCGAGGCCTCGGCGGCCTCGATCATCCGCAGCGCGATCCGGTCCTTGATGGACCCGCCCGGGCTGAGGTACTCGACCTTGGCCAGCACCGTCGCACTCAGTCCCGCCGTGACAGTGCTCAGCCGGACCAGCGGGGTGCCGCCGACGAGCTCGGAGATGTGCCCCGCAACCTTCATGCCGGCCTCATCCGGTGGGCTAGAGGCGGATCAGGGAGAGCACGAGGATGCCGATCAGCGCGACCCCGAGGACGGTGAGGATGACGGTCCGGACGAGCCCCGGTCGGGTGGCCGCCCACGGACCGAGGTACCGGCCGGTGATGCCGCCGAGGGCGGCAAGGGAGCCGACGTAGAACGCACCGACCCACACGGCGGCCGAGCCGGGCTGCACACCGGAACTCTCGCTCGCGGCGTTCAGGGCGAGCGTGAAGACCGGGTAGCCCCAGAGCACGCCGGCGACCAGTCCCGCCGCACCGAAGAGCAGCGACGCCGTCCGGTGGCCGTAGCCGCGGGTGATCCGGTTCATCGCCAGGGCGATCAGCAGGCCGGCGGTGAGCATGAACGCGACGGTCAGCGGAGCCGCGATCAGCAGGAACTCGGGCATCCGCAGCACGAGCACGATGAACATCTCGGCGACCAGCATGGCGCCGGCCGCGATCCCGAGTCCGGCGATCAGCACCCGCCCGCCGGAGACGCGGACCTCGTCGATGCCGGGGAGCTCGTTCTCGTTGACCAGGCTCACCGGCGGAGGATGGCCAAGATCCGCAGGAACTCCACGTACAGCCAGACCAGTGTCACGACCAGGCCGAACGCCGCGGTCCAGGCGAACTTCGCCGGGACGCCCTTCTCCACCCCGCGCTTGATCGAGTCGAAGTCCATGATCAGCGCGTACGCGGCCAGGCCGACGGCGAAGATCCCGATGATCACCCCGAGCGGGATGCCCAGCACGGACACCTCGCTGCGCAGGCCCCAGCCCCCCATGCCGCCGAACCACATGAGCGCGACGTTGACCAAGGAGAAGACCAGGTAGCCGGTGATCGCCACCATGAAGAACCGGCGGCCCTTCGAGGTCACCCGGACCTTGCCCGAGCGGAAGAGCAGCAGCGCCGCGACGAAGGTGGCCGCCGTGGCCAGCAGCGCCTGGAGCACGATGGGCTGCAGAGCGAGATCATGGCCGGGCCGCGATCCCCACACGTTCTGGACGAAGTAGCTGAGGCCGCCGAGGAACACACCCTCGGCGATGGCGTAGGCGACGATCAGCGACGGGCTCGGGCTCTTCTTGAACGAGTTGACCAGGCCGAGCACCAGCCCGATGACCATGCCGACCCAGAACAGCTCGGGTGCCACGTACCAGGTCACCGCAGCCGCGGCGATCAGGATGGCGAGCAGACCGCCGGTCTTCACGATGACGTCGTCGTACGTCATCCGTCCGGTGTCCCGGGTGGTGGCGGTGGGCGCGGAGTACATCTGCTCCAGCGCGCGGGCGTCCGCGGCGACGGTGCCCGCGGTGCCGTAGCCGACGGCCGCCGTCGGGACCCCACGAGTGCGGCGCTCGCCGAACACCGGGCTGTTGCTGAAGATCGGGTTGCTCACTGTGCCTCCTGGTCGCGGCCGCCTGACGGCGGCGGCTGTCCTGGCCGGTCGTCATCCTATGCAACGGCGGGGGGCCCGGCGCGTTCCGTCCGCTGCCGGACATGGCGGTTCCCGGGTGGGCGAACCCCACCCGGGCATCGCCGTCGGGTCAGCGCCCCATGCCGTGGAACCACCAGTGGCCCGGCAGCACGACCAGCGGCTCACCCGCCCGCAGGTCACCTGCGACAGCCGCGATCGTGTAGATGCCGAACGTGGTCCGGCGTGGCACCGTCACCTCCACCGACCCTGCACCGTTCTCGTCGACGGTGACCTCGCCGAGGACGACCGGGGGCCGGGCCCAGCACCACGGGAAGGCCCACCGCTCCAGCTGGATCTGCACGGTCGAGCCGGGCAGGTACCCGGTGAGGTCGACCGTCAGCGAACGCCCGGCCGTGACCAGGTGCGTGCTGAGCGTGACGTCCGGGTCAGGGACGGACTCCGGGGCGACCAGCTCACCGACGCCCCACCGGGTGGTGTCCTGGTAGGACCGGCCCGTCGGGTCCGTCCAGGTGTGCACCGCGATACGCGTCCCTCCGGCGCCGGCGTCGTTCACCTGGAACTCCAGGCCGACGAGCACACCTGGCTCCACTGGTCCGGCCAGCGCTATCGAGGCCTCCACCAGGTACCCGGTGTCGGTCACCGCCGTTGCACTGGTCAGGTTGTCCAGCAGCGCCGGCTCTCCACCGAGCGACTGGGCGTTCGTGTAGCTGATCCGGTACTGGCCGTCGTCGGGCCCGTACGCACCGGCCTTGGTGTTGCCGGGGTTGACGAAGATCTCGACCGAGTCCTGCTCCCAGGCGTTGGAGTTGGCGTCGTTGAGCACCGGGTCGGTGACCTCCGCGAGCACGTGCAGGGCACCCTCCGACCAGAGCAGCCGGATGCTGGCCGCTGCGCCGTCCGTGCCCTCGATCTGCACGTCGGTGGTGACCGCCGGAGCATCCGCCCACGCCTCGTCAACGGTTCCGTCGATCACCGGGGTGGCCGGCGCCTGGGGGATCGCCACGTAGGCGACCGGTTCGATCAACGTCGCGCTGCCCAGCCGCAGCCCGTCCTCCTGGCCGTGCGACAGGTCGTTCCACGAGACCTGCTCGCCCGACGACGCGTCCGTGACCCGGACGTCGAACGGGACGACGTCGCCCTGGGCCAGGTCGGCCACCGGGATGCTCGCGACCACCGCGTAGCCGGTGTCCGTGCTGGTCACGACGGCCGAGCCGTCGGTGGTGCCGTCCCGGCTGACCGCGACGGACGCGGCACCGGTAAACAGCTCGACGGCGTCATCGGTGTCGACCGTCACGTCGGCCACCTCGACGTAGGCGGTCAGGTGGTCGGCCGCCCAGCGCAGCTGGAAGCCGGTCACCCCTGCCTCGGTCGAGGCGATGGTCACGACCGGCAGCAGCTGCCACTCGAGCGCCCCGACGGCCGCGCCGTCGATCGGCACGTCCCCGGCGTGGGTGTTCACGTTCCGGGTGAGGCTGGGCAGCTGGCTCGGGTCGACGATGCCCCAGTAGGCGGGCTTCGCCTGGAGCTCTCCGTCGAAGACCAGCGGCTCGCCCGCAGACCGCCAGCTGCGCGCGTCGTGCGGCCCCCACAGCGTGACCGAGAACAGGTCCGGGAACGCCCGCAGCATGGTGAACAGGTCGCGGTAGTAGTAGCCCTGCTGGACGATCTTCTCCGGCGTGACCGGAGCGTCGATCACCACGTCGAGCTCGGTGACCGCCTGAAGCAGGCCCAGCTCGGCGAACTTCACGATGCTCGCCTGTGCCTGGGAGATCGCCGAGGCCATGCTGAGGTGGAGCTGGTGCCCCACGCCGGTGATCGGCACCCCGCGGGACAGCAGCCGCCGGACGACGTCGAACATCGCCTGCCGCTTGGCCGGCTGCTCGGTGTTGTAGTCGTTGAGGAACAGCTGGACCGGCGGGTCCACGGTGTCACCACGGTTGAACGCCTCGCTGGCGTACCCGAACGCAAGGTCGAGGTACTGCTCGCCGAGCACGTTGTACCAGGGACTCCGCCGCAGCCCGTCGGCCTCGCTCTCCGCGATGGCCTCGTTCACCACGTCGAACGCCACGATCGGGTTGCCGGCCGTACCGAACTCGCCGTACTCGGCGCGGTAGTGGTCGGCGATGGCGACGATGTGGTCGTGCATGCGCTGACGGAGCAGCTCGACGTCGGCCGGGTCATCGGCCGTGAGCGGCTCGCCCGCGGCGTCGGTGAAGAACCAGTCCGGCGTCTGGCTGTGCCACACCAGGGTGTGGCCGTAGACGCGCAGGTCGTTGGCGACCGCGAAGTCGACCAGCCGGTCCGCCGCGGTGAAGGTGAACGTTCCCTCGGTCGGCTGGATGCTCTCCGGCTTCATGAAGTTCTCGGCGGTGATCTGGTCGACGTGCATGGTGACCAGCTGTGCGCCTGACCCGACCGTCTCCCGCTCGTCGATCGCCATCCCGATCGGCCACGGGAGCACGTCCTTGAGCGGCGGGATGTCCGTCTGGACTGACGTGGCGTCGCGGGTCACCACGACGTCGTCGACGTGGAACGGCACCAGGGCACTTGGCGTCTCGAAGTACAGCAGGGCGGAGTCCGCGGCTGCGTGCGTGTAGTCCGCCTCGACCTGCACCCACGCACCGGCGGTGACGCCCGTGACGGTGGCGATGGTGGAGTACGTGGTCGCCCCTGCCGACTCCCGCTGGATGCTCAGGCGCAGGTCGGAGGGGTCGGGGTCGGCTCCCTCGGCCAGCTTGACCCAGGCTGAGATGTGGTAGGTGGAGCCGACCGTGAACACCGACGTGACGTCCGCACCGATGCCGTGCCAGCCCTGCGTACGGTCGGCCACCAGGGCGCTCCAGGTACCGCCGTGCGCGGCGGTCTCGGTGCGTGTCACGGTCGGGTTGGTCCCGTCACCGCGAGCACCCCAGGGCGCGAGATCGGTCTCGAAGTCGCTGCTGATGACGGTCTCCGTCGCGGACGGCGCCGTGATGAGCGCGGAGTCGACCAAGAGCTGCGGGACGACCGCCGGGCCACCGGCGATGTCGGCCGCCTCGATGTACAGCGAAGCGCCGGTCAGGCCCTCCGGCAGCGTGTACGTGCCGCCGATCTGCACCCAGGCGTCGGCGGTGACATCGACCGCGCCACCGACCCATGCCCAGCTGGTGGCGTCGCCCTGCTCCTCCACCGTGAAGTGCATCCGCGAGGTGCCTGCGGTGTCGGGAGCGAGCTTGACCCAGGCCGACACGGTGTACTCGGTGCCGGCCGTGAACAGCGCCAGCGCATCGGTCGCCGGGCCGTTCCAGCTGCCCGTCCGGCCGGTGACGCTCATGCTCTGCGCGCCCTCGTAGGCGTCGTCGGCCGTCACGGCGAGGGTGACCGGTCCGCGCGGGCCCCACGGCGCCACGTCGGCACCCTCGAAGTCGCTGTCGAGGATCGCGGTCGGCTCTGCCGCCGCCGCGGTGCCGCTCGGTGCCGCCACCGCGGGCACGAGACCCGCAACCACCACCGCAAGTACCGTACCGACAACTCGGAGAGTGCTGGGATGCCGCATGTTCCGCCCCTCTGCGAATGCCATGTCCATGTACGCGCACGTTGCGTCACTGGACCGGTATCGGCAACGTTTTCGAAAACGTTTTCGATGGCATCCTACAGTGTGAAATGGAGGCCGCAACAGTCGACTCTGTACCGCGGCACCTTCGGCCATCCGAAACCGGCTTCGAAAGGCTGTCCAGGAGGTCGTCGACAGCGCGATGGTGGCGTTCTCGAAGCGCTGACCTGGGCTGTTGCCCCGATCGCTATCGCTGGCAGACGACGGGCCGGGCGCCCGAACCTCGCCCGACCGCGCGGCGTCGGGCAGGTCGTGCAGATCGGTCGGCCGGTGCCCCCGGCAGGGCTCGAACCTGCACTGGACCGGGTTTAAGCCGGCTGCCTCTGCCAGTTGGGCCACGGGGGCGGCGACGTCGACACACCCATCCTGCCAGCGCGGTCAGGCCACCGCTCTTGGTCGGGTCGCCGGTCGCCCCGTGTGGAGCGATGCGGACGCGACACGCCGGGCGTGTCGCGTCCGTTCGCTCCACACCTGCCGCGTTCGCTCCACACTCAGGGCGCCCGCGCGGCACGCACCGCGGCCGCGAGCGCCGCGTCCAGCATCGCCTGTGTGAGCCGCCCCGTCTGGGTGTTCTGCTGGGACACGTGATAGCTGCCGACCAGCTGCACCGGCACGCCGTCGGGCCGGATCAGGGCGGCCTGGGCGCCGTGCCCGAACCGCGGCGCCGGAGTGGGCACCGACCAACCGAAGCCGCGGGCCGCCCCCAGGAAGGCGCCCCAGCCGAACGCGCCCAACGCCAGGACCGCGCGCACCGCCGGCATGAGCTCGACCTCGCGGCGCAGCCAGCCGTTGCAGGCGTCGCGCTCGGCCGGCAGCGGGGCGTTGCCCGGAGGCGCGCACCGCACGGCCGCGACCATCCGGATGCCGGTGAGCACCAGGCCGTCCGCGGCGTCGACCGTCTCCGGCTGGGAGGCCAGGCCGGCCCGGTGCAGGGCCGCGACGATCCAGTCCCCCGACCGGTCACCGGTGAACAGCCGGCCGGTCCGGTTCGCCCCGTGCGCCGCCGGCGCCAGCCCGACGACGAGCAGCCGGGCGTGCGGGTCGCCGAAACCGGGCGCCGGCCGACCCCAGTACGGCTGATCCCGGAAGGCGCGGCGCTTGACGACGGCCACGTCCTCGCGCCACGTGACCAGCCGGGGGCAGGCCCGGCAGACCGACGACGCCGCGTCCAGCGCGGCGAGGTCGGCGCACCCCTGCGCCAGCCGCACGACGTCGGTGGCTGAGTCCGCGACCTGCGTGACCGGGCTCGCCGGATCAGCGGGCCAGCCGGAGCCCGGCGGCACCGGTGACCCGAAGCGCTCACCCGTCCGCGGATGTGGGAGCTCGGCGACCATCCCCCGATCATGCCCGGGTTCCAACCCGAGCCGAAGTCGTCAGCGTGCCGCTGGTGGCACTGCTCGGCGCGTATGAGTGCCCGTCGGCCCGGGCGTCGCGGTCGGCTCGAGGACGACGCATCGACCGGACTGCCAGCCCTTCTCGGCGGGAGAAACCAGCGGCAACGCGCTGACGACTCCAAGGGTGCGGGTCGGCGATCAGCCGTCGGCCACCGCGGGGCGAACGACCACCGACCCTCGCAGCGGGACGAGCCAGACCCAGCCACGGACCACCCACCCGAGCGGTCGCGCAACGCCGGCGGGCGACACGGACGTCGGGCGCGCCGGCAGTCGCGCGGCGATGCCTCGGCTACCGTTCGGCGGCGCTCAGGGTGATGCCGTCGAGGATGTCGTGCTCGGAGGTCACGACGGTGCGCAGGTCTCCCCCGGCCGCGCCGACGTCAGCGCGGACCCAGGCGACGACGTCGGACCAGATCAGCGCACCGGCCCCGATCACGTCCACCCGCCCCGGGTGCATGAACGGCAGCCGCGCGCGGCGCTTGCGGGTCATCGTGAGCAGGGCGCGGCACGACGCGAGCACTTGGTCCGCCTTCAGCACCGCGCCATCGATCAGCTCGGGGTCGTACTCGTCCAGGTCCAGCGCGTTGGCCGTCACAGTGGTGACCGAGCCCGCCAGACCGACCAGGGTCGCGGTGCGTCCGAACGGGACCACCGCGGCGGCCGCCTGCAGGCCGGCGACGACATCGGCGCTCGCCGCCGCGATCTGCTCGGGCGTCGGCGGGTCGTCGTGCAGGTGACGCTCCGTCAGGCGGACGCACCCGACGTCCATCGAGACCGCCGCGACCGGAGAGATGGTGCCGAGCACCAGCTCGGTCGAGCCCCCGCCGATGTCGACCACGAGGAACGGTCCGGGATGCCGGCCGGCCAGCACGCTGGTCGCGCCGTGGAACGACAGCCGGGCCTCCTCCTCGCCACCGATCACCTCCGGCTGCACCCCCAACGCGGCGCGGACCCCGTCCACGAACTCCTGGCGGTTCTGTGCATCCCGGGAGGCCGAGGTCGCCACGAACCGGATGCGCTCGGTACCCAGGTCGGCGCAGATGCCGGCGTACCGGCGCGCAGCCTCGAGGGTCCGCTCCATCGCCTCCGGTGCGATCCGGCCGGTCCGGTCGACGCCCTGGCCCAGGCGGACGACCTCCATCCGCCGGTCGACATCGGTGAGCCGGCCGGCGTCGTCGACGTCCGCGACGAGAAGCCGGATGGAGTTGGTGCCGCAGTCGATGCCTGCCACGCGTGTCACGGGCACAGCCTGCCATCCTCGACGCGGTCATCAGGACGCCCGGGGACGCCTCTCAACACGTGCAGCGATCGGGACGCCACACCTCCGCGATCAGCGCGAGCGCCTCGTCGCCGAGCGGGTTCACGCCCGGGCCCGCGGCCAGCGCGTGGCCGACCAGCGCGTGCAGGCACTTGACCCGGTCCGGCATGCCGCCGGCCGAAACCCCGGCGATCTCGGGCACCTCGCCCAGCTCCGCCCGACGGGCGAGGTAGTCCTGGTGTGCGCGCCGGTGGGCGGCGGCCAGCTCCGCGTCGTCGGCCAGCCGCGCCGTCATCGCCTGCATCACGCCGGCGGCCTCGAGCGTCGAGATCGCGGCGACCGCGCCCGGGTGGGTCAGGTAGTACGTCGTCGGGAAGGGAGTGCCGTCCGGCAGCCGCGGGGCGGTCCGGACCACCGTCGGACGGCCGCAGACGCAGCGCGCCGCCACCGCAAGGACGCCGCGCGACTCCCTGCCCAGCTGTTCGGCGACGACCATCAGGTCGGCGTCCGTGACGGCGCTCACGCCACCCTCACTCGGTCTTCGCCGGGACGTCGGACTCGCCGGCGACCCGCATCGATTCCCAGACCGTCGTGTACCAGGGCGTGACCGCGCCGCCGGTCGGGATCGTCGGCCCGGCACCCGGTTCGGCGACCGTGCCATCGATCAACGGCTGCTCGACGACGACCTCCGGGTCGATCACCCGGTAGGCCGTCTCGCCAGGCATCACGTAAGGCAGGCGTTCCCGCGCCTGAGCGGCCACGTACGCGGGGTCCTGCCAACGGTCGAGCTCGCTGCGCAGGTCGCCCTCGTCCTGCTCAGCCGCCGTGACCTCGGCGGCGAGCGCGTCCAGCTCCGCCCGCTGCCCCAGGTACGCGCGGATGGTCGGGAACAGCAGGGTGAAGCCGGCCAGCAGCACGACGCCGAGAACCATCGCGCGCACCGAGACCAGCCTGGCGACACGCACCGGCCGCGACTCCGGGTGGCTGCCCCGCGCGGCCGCTGGAGGCGCGGGGCGCCGGGGGCCTTCCTTGCCTCCGCGCGACGCCGGACGACCCCCGCGGGCCGGGGTCTCGGCACTCGACGACGCGCTCGAGGACCCGCGGCGTGCGGATACTGGCGACGTCGGTCGACGGGGCATGACTCGATTGTGCTCCGCTGGCTCGCCGCTGCCCGGCACCGACCGGCTCGGCGCGGCGCGGCCCGCGACCGGTCCCGTCAACGCCGGAGGGCCCGGCCACCGGTGGTCCGGACGGCCGAGCCCTCGAGCTCGTGCGGTGTGCTCAGCTGTGGCGCGGGAAGGCGCTCGCGCCGGCGTACTCGGCGGCGGCGTCGAGCTCTTCCTCGATGCGGAGCAGCTGGTTGTACTTGTTGATCCGCTCGCCGCGCGCCGGGGCACCGGTCTTGAGCTGACCGGTGTTCATCGCGACGGCCAGGTCGGCGATCGTGACGTCCTCGGTCTCACCGGAGCGGTGGGACACCACGGCGGTGAAACCGGCGCGCTGCGCCATCGTCACGGCGTCGAGGGTCTCGCTCAGCGTGCCGATCTGGTTGAGCTTGACCAGCAGTGAGTTCGCGGCCTTGAGCTTGATGCCCTTGGCCAGGCGCTCCGGGTTGGTCACGAACAGGTCGTCGCCGACGATCTGCACCTTGTCGCCGACCTTGGCGACCAGCTCGCTCCAAGTGCTCCACTCATCCTCGGACAGCGGGTCCTCGATGGAGACCAGCGGGTAGTCCGCCACGAGCTTCTCGTAGAACGCGATCAGGTCGGCGGGCGAGGTGACCTTGCCCTCGAACTGGTAGGCGCCGTCCTTGAAGAACTCGGTGGCGGCGACGTCGAGCGCGAGGCAGACGTCGGTACCCGGGGTGAAGCCGGCCTTCTCGATCGCGACCAGGATCAGGTCGAGCGCGTCGCGGTTGCTCGACAGGCTGGGCGCGAAGCCGCCCTCGTCGCCGAGACCGGTGGACAGGCCCTTGCTCTTGAGCACGGACTTCAGGGAGTGGTAGACCTCGACGCCGGTCCGCAGCGCCTCGCGGTAGGTCGACGGCCCGATCGGGGCGATCATGAACTCCTGGATGTCGACGTTGGAGTCGGCGTGCGACCCACCGTTGAGGATGTTCATCATCGGGACCGGCAGGACGTGCGCGTTCGGCCCGCCGATGTAGCGGAAGAGCGGCAGGTCGGCGCTGTCCGCAGCAGCCTTGGCGACGGCCATGGAGACACCGAGGATCGCGTTCGCGCCCAGCTTGCCCTTGTTGGGCGTGCCGTCCAGATCGATCAGGGCCTGGTCGACCAGGCGCTGCTCGCTGGCCTCGAAGCCGATCAGCTCCGGGGCGATCTCGTCCATCACGGCGTTGACGGCGTCCTGGACGCCCTTGCCCATGAAGCGGCTCATGTCGCCGTCCCGGCGCTCAACGGCCTCGAAGGCGCCGGTCGAGGCGCCCGAGGGAACTGCGGCGCGGGCGATGGTGCCGTCGTCGAGGGCGACCTCGACCTCCACGGTGGGGTTGCCACGCGAGTCAAGGATCTCGCGGGCGCCTACGGCCTCGATTGTGGCCACGGATGCTCCTTCGGAAGACGCTCAGGTGATTGGTACGGGTTGACCGTCCGCCGGGCGCACCAGCGGCCGGGGTTCCCGCCGCCGGTCCTCGTCAACCGGCCGACGTCCAGCCTAGCCACCGACGCCGTCGGCGCAGCAGGACGTTGGACCGCCGCATCCTGGACCGCTGGGTCCGTCTCAGCCGACGAGCGCAGCCTCTCGCGCCCGCAGCGCGACGAGGATCTCCTCGACCTGAACCTTGGCGTCGCCGAACAGCATCGCGGTGTTCTCCTTGAAGAACAGCGGGTTCTGCACGCCGGCGTACCCGGTGGCCATCGAGCGCTTGAACACCACGACCTGCTTGGCCCGCCAGACCTCAAGGACCGGCATGCCGGCGATCGGCGAATCGGGGTCGTCAAGGGCGGACGGGTTCACCACGTCGTTCGCACCGATGACCAGCGCGACGTCAGTGCTCGGGAAGTCGTCGTTGATCTCGTCCATCTCCAGGACGATGTCGTACGGCACCTTCGCCTCGGCCAGCAGCACGTTCATGTGACCGGGCAGGCGGCCCGCCACGGGGTGCACGCCGAACCGCACCTGGATGCCGCGCGCACGTAGCCGGGACACCAGGTCCGCGACGGGGTACTGGGCCTTGGCAACGGCCATGCCGTAGCCGGGCACGACGACGACCGATTTCGACTCCAGCAGCATCTCGGCGACGTCCGGGGCGTGGGTCTCGCGGTGCTCGCCCTGGTGGGCGTCACTCGACACCACCTTGCCGCCCTCGGAGCCGAAGCCGCCGAGGATCACGCTGATGAACGCGCGGTTCATGGCCTTGCACATGATGTAGGAGAGGATCGCACCGGAGGAGCCGACGAGGGCGCCGGTGACGATCAGCAGGTTGTTCTTGAGCATCAGGCCGGCCGCGGCCGCGGCCCACCCGGAGTACGAGTTCAGCATCGAGATGACCACCGGCATGTCGCCACCGCCGATCGCGGCGACCAGGTGCCAGCCGAGCACCAGGGCGATCGCGGTCATCAGGGCGAGCGGCACCATCCCGTTGCCGGCGATGAACCAGGCCCCGAGGCCGAGCGAGACGACGATCGCGCCCGCGTTGAGCATGTTGCGACCGGGGAGCGTCAGCGGGGCGGAGTTGACCTTCGCCGACAGCTTGAGGTAGGCGACGACGGAACCGGTGAGCGTGATGGCGCCGATGAAGACGCCGAGGAAGACCTCGACCTGGTGCACCACGTCGACGGGCTCGGTCATGTAGGAGTTGAAGCCGACCAGCACGGCCGCGGCACCGACAAAGCTGTGCAGGATCGCGATCAGCTCCGGCATCTGGGTCATCTCGACGGCGCGGGCCTTCCAGATACCCGCTGAGGCGCCGATCGCGAAGACCATCAGGATGAGCAGCAGGGTCACGGGCACCGACCGACTGCTGTTGTCGACGGAGAGGACGATCGTTGCCAGCAGGGCCAGGGCCATCCCGACCATGCCGAGCATGTTGCCCCGACGCGCCGCCTCCTGCTTGGACAGGCCCGCGAGGGACAGGACGAAGAGCACTGCGGCGACTACATAGATCGCCTGAGCGAGGTCGTTCAGCACGTCACACGTCCTTCCGGAACATCCCGAGCATCCGATACGTGACCAGGAAGCCACCGAAGATGTTGATGCTGGCAATGGCTGCGGCGATGAATGCGACGACCGCAACCACCGCGTGGTCGGAACCGATCTGCAGGAGAGCGCCGACCAGGATGACCCCCGAGATCGCGTTGGTCTGGGACATCAGGGGTGTGTGCAGCGAGTGGCTGACGTTGGAGATCACGTAGTAGCCGACGATCACGGCGAGCGCGAACACCGTCAGGTGCTGCACCGTCTCGGATGGCGAGTAGGTGAGCAGAAGGAGCGAGAGGACCGCGCCGATCAGGTACGAGATGTTTCGCCGCGTGGCCTTGCGCTTGGCCTCCGCCGCGGCGAGCCGGGCCTTCTCGGCGGGGTCGATCGCTGGGGCGACCTCGGCTGCCTTCGCCGGGGCTGCGGACACCGCGACCGGGGGCGGTGGCCAGAGCACCTCACCCTTGTGCGCGAGGGTCATGCCGCGCTGGACCGGGTCCTTCAGGTCGAGCACGAGCTCGCCGTCCTTGCCCGGGGTCAGCAGCGCCATGAGGTGCACGATGTTGGTGCCGAACAGCTGGGAGGTGTGCCGGGGCATCCGGCTGGTCAGGTCCGTGTAGCCGACGATGACCACGCCGTTGTCGCTGACGACCTTCTTGCCTGGGACGGTCAGCTCGCAGTTGCCGCCGCCGGTGGCACCCAGGTCGACGATCACGCTGCCGGGGCGCATGTTCGCGACCATCGCCGCCGTGATCGTTGTCGGGGCCTTGCCACGCACCAGCGCGGTGCTGACCACGACGTCGGCCCGCGCCGTCTCAGCGGCGTAGACCCGCATGGCGGCCTGCTCCTGCTCCTCGGTCAGCGCGGCAGCGTAGCCGTCCTCGCTGACCTCCTGCTGGGCTTCCTTCGCCTGCACGAAGGTCGCGCCCATCGACTCGATCTCCTCGGCGACCTCCGGACGGACGTCGAAGGCCCGGACCTGGGCACCGAGACTGTTGGCCGCACCGATCGCGGCGAGACCCGCGACGCCGGCACCAATCACGAAGACACTCGCCGGCGACGTCTTTCCCGCGGCGGTCACCTGGCCGGTGAACATGCCGCCGTACTCCTCGGCAGCCTCGATCACGGCGCGGTACCCGGCGACGTTGGACTGGGTGCTCAGCACGTCGAGGCTCTGCGCGCGGGTGATCCGCGGCACGGCGTCGAGCGCAAGAGCGGTCACGCCGTGGTCGGCCAGGGTCGTGGCGACCTCCGGGTGCGCGGCGGGGCCGAGCATCGCGACGATCACGGCATCCTTGCGGAGCGCCTTGATCTGCCCGGCCGTCGGTGTGTTCACCGCCGTCACGATGTCGCTCGCCCAGACCTCCTTGGCGGCCGCGACGGAGGCACCGGCCTCGACGTAGGCCGTGTCCGGGAAGCTGGCCTCCGCGCCCGCACCGGTTTCGACGACGACGTCGTAGCCGAGTTTCAGCAGCTGGGCAACGGTTGCCGGACTGGCCGAAACCAACCGCTCGCCAGGTCGTGACTCACGGGGGATCCCGATCTTCATGGAGATGTCTCCTCCTCTGGGTTACCACACAGACACCAGTGCCGACGGTAGCGGCGCGACGACGGGCGGCCTCGGGACGTTAGGCTCAGTCCCCGTCGTCCGCCGCTTCCGCCCGGCGCAGCGCCGCCTCGAGGTCCCGCACAGCTGCCCGCAGGGCCGCCTCGGCATCGACGCCCGCGGCCTCGGCCGCGACGGCGATCTCGAGCAGCGCGCGGCCGAGACCGAACGCGTCGCCGGTGCCGCCGGTGACCTCGCTCGCGGTCAGGAGGGAGTGCGCGTCGTCGACGGACAACCCTGCCCGGCGGGCTCGTCCGAGGACTTTCTGCGCCCGCGCGAGAGCCGGCAGCCCGGCCGGGATGCCGTCCAGCACGGATGCTCGCGCCTTCTCCGCCCTCTTGATCTCCTCCCAGCGCCGGTGGACGTCCTCGGCGTCGGCCACGACGGCGTCGCCGAAGACGTGCGGGTGCCGGCGCCGCAGCTTGGCCGCAACACCGGCAGCGACCTCCGCCAGCCCGAACGGCTCGGTCTGGTGCTCCTGGGCGACGCGGGTGTGGAAGACCACCTGGAGCAGCAGGTCTCCGAGCTCTTCGCACAGGGCCGCCCGGTCATCGTGCTCGACCGCCTCGACCACCTCGTAGACCTCTTCGACCGCGTAGGGCAGCAAGGAGGCGTGCGTCTGGGCGGCGTCCCACGGGCAGCCACCCGGCGAGCGCAACCGGTCCATCACCGCGACGAGGTCCTCGACGGCGGCGAGGGCCGCCGGCCGGTCGGTCGCCGTCACGCGTCCGTCGAGACGATCCAGGGCAGCGGCGGCCGCGCGATCAGCCCGCTCGCGGGATCCATCTCGCCGTACCGGGGGTTGATGTCCATCTCGAGGCCGGAGATCCTCGCATCGGTGTCGGCCCGGATCTGGGCGCCGTCCGGCAGCGCGCTGACGGCCTGGTCGGCCAGGACCAGCTGCACGATCTCGATGGCGCCATCGCCGAGCAGAGCCGGGTCCGCGACCTCGCCGAGCAGCCCGTCCTGCACGGCCGTCCGGGCGTCGTCCGCCGAGACGCCAACCCCGTTCTTCTCGGCCATCTCGACGTAGTACGGGGCGACGATCAGCAGGGAGAGCGTGCGGCCGGCGTCGAGGCCGAGGTCCTCGCTGGCGTCCTGGGTGTACTCCTGAGTGATCGTCCGGCCGTCGACCACTGCGGCCGCGCCGGGATGAACCGAGCACCCTGCGGTCGCGACGAGCGCAACGGCGGCAACGGCCACCCACTTGCTGAGCCTCACCTACTCGACCTCCTCAGGTCACCGACGCCGCCCATGGTAGGCGACGTCGCGATGGCAGCCGGCCCGCCGAGCACGGCGATCAGCTCACGCGCCCAGGCCAGGATCTCGCTGCCGGCCAGCGGTCGGCCGCCGACCCTGGCCGTCGTCGGGAACGGGACAAGGATCGTGCGCACGCCCGGCTTCAGCAGACTGCCCGGGTACAGCCGCAGCAGCCGAAGCTGCGCCGACTCGGCGAGCTCGACCGGCGCCAGCCGGACGTACCGGCCCTGCGCCGTGACGTCGGTGAGGCCGGCACCGCGGGCCAGGTTGCGGAAGCCGGCGACCTCGATCAGGTTCTGCACGGCCTCCGGCGGCGTGCCGTACCTGTCGGTGAGCTCGGCGCGCACCTCGTCAAGGGCACCCGCCGTCGTGGCGTCGGCGATCTTGCGGTACGCCTCGAGGCGCAGCCGTTCGTGCGCGATGTACTCGTGCGGGACGTGCGCGTCCACCGGCAGCTCGATGGTCGCCTCGGGGGGGCGCTGGTCGACCTCACCACGGAAGGCCGCGACGGCGTCGGCCACCATCCGCACGTACAGGTCGAAGCCCACCCCGGCGATGTGCCCGGACTGCTCGCCGCCCAGCAGGTTGCCGGCCCCGCGGATCTCCAGGTCCTTGAGGGCGATCTGCATACCCGAGCCCAGGTCCGTGTTCGCGGCCATCGTCGCGAGACGGTCGTGCGCGGTCTCGGTCAGCGGCCGGTCCGGCGGGTACATGAGGTAGCCGTAGGCACGCTCCCGGCCCCGGCCCACCCGGCCGCGCAGCTGGTGCAGCTGGGACAGCCCGAGCAGGTCGGCCCGCTCCAGGATCAGGGTGTTCGCGTTGGAGATGTCCAGCCCGGTCTCGACGATCGTGGTGCAGACCAGCACGTCGAACCGCTTCTCCCAGAAGTCGACGATCACCTGCTCGAGCTGGTGCTCGCCCATCTGGCCGTGCGCGATGGCGATCCGGGCCTCCGGGACCAGCTCAGCCAGCCGGGCGGCCGCGCGCCCGATCGAGCTGACCTTGTTGTGCACGTAGAAGACCTGGCCCTCGCGGAGCAGCTCGCGCCGGACCGCGGCCACGACCTGCTTCTCGTCGTACGGGCCGACGAAGGTCAGCACCGGGTGCCGCTCCTCCGGCGGCGTTGCCAGCGTCGACATCTCCCGGATGCCGGTCACCGCCATCTCCAGGGTGCGCGGGATGGGGGTCGCGCTCATCGCCAGCACGTCGACGTCGGTGCGCAGCTGCTTGAGGGTCTCCTTGTGCTCGACGCCGAACCGCTGCTCCTCGTCGATCACCACCAGGCCAAGGTCCTTGAACCGGACCTGTCCGGTGATCAGGCGATGCGTCCCGATCACGACGTCGACGCTGCCGTCGGCCAGACCGGCCACCACCCGCGTCGCCTCGGCGTCGCTCTGGAAGCGCGAGAGGGCCTTGACCGTCACGGGGAAGGGCGCGTACCGCTCGGAGAACGTCTCCAGGTGCTGCTGGACCAGGAGCGTCGTCGGGACGAGCACCGCGACCTGCTTGCCGTCCTGCACCGCCTTGAAGGCCACCCGCACCGCGATCTCGGTCTTGCCGTACCCGACGTCGCCGCAGACCAGGCGGTCCATCGGCACGGGCTTGGCCATGTCGGCCTTGACCTCGTCGATCGTGACCAGCTGGTCCGGGGTCTCGACGTAGGCGAACGCGTCCTCCAGCTCCGCCTGCCACGGGGTGTCCGGGCCGAAGGCGTAGCCCTGCGTCGCCATCCGGGCGGAGTACAACCGGATGAGCTCGGCGGCGATCTCGCGAACCGCCTTGCGGGCACGCCCCTTGGTCTTGGCCCAGTCCGAGCCACCCATCCGGTTCAGGGTCGGCGACTCGCCCCCGGTGTACTTGGTCACCTGGTCGAGCTGGTCGGTGGGCACGTAGAGCCGGTCAGCCGGCTGGCCGCGCTTGGACGGTGCGTACTCGATCACCAGGTACTCGCGGGTCCCCGACGCCGGGCCGGCCTTGATGGTTCGGCGGACCAGCTCGACGAAGCGCCCAACGCCGTGCTGCTCGTGCACCACGTGGTCGCCGGTGCGCAGCTGCAGCGGGTCGACGGCGTTGCGCCGCCGGGCCGGCAGGCCGCGCATGTCCCGGGTGGAGGCACCTGGCCGTCCGGTGAGGTCGATCTCGGTGAGCACGGCCAGCCGGAGCTGCTCCGCGACGAAGCCACGACCCACCGGGGCAGGGACGACGTGCACGATTCCGGAGGCCGGGGCGTCGGTGATCTCGGCGACCCGCCGGGCCGGCACGTCGTGGGCCGTGAGCTGTTCGACCATCCGCTGGGCGGGGCCGGAGCCGTCGGTGGCCAGGACCAGCCGCCAGCCGGTCCGGGCGAGCTCCTGCAGGTCGGCAACCGCCCGGGCCACGTCCCCGTGGTAGGCGCGGACGTCCCGAGCCGCCACGAGCAGGCTCGGCGCGCCATCGGCGCCCGACTCGCGGGTGGCGGGCTCCGGGACGGCCTGCTCGACGTCGGCGTCCTCACCAACCGCCGCGGCGTCCAGCCCGAAGCTGCTCAGGGTCCACCAGCCGAGGTCGCACGCCAGCGCCCGCTCCCGGGTGCGGCCGTAGTCCGCGAACGACGCCGAGCGCAGGTCGATCGGGGTCCTGCCCCCCGCCGCCGCAGAGGTCCACGCGGCGTCGAGGAACTCCTGGGTCGTCGCCGCGAGGTCGTGCGCCCGACGCCGCACCCGCTCGGGCTCGGAGACCACCAGCAGGGAGCGCGGCGGCAGCAGCTCAACGACCGGCACCATCCGGTCCACCAGCACCGGCGCGAGGGACTCCATCCCCTCCACGGCAACCCCGGCGGAGATCTTGTCCAGCATCTCGGCAGCACCGGGCAGCTGCTCGACGAGCTCTGCGGCCCGGGCCCGCACCGCTTCGGTGAGCAGGATCTCCCGGCACGGGGGCGCCCACAGCCCGCTCGGGGCGACATCGAGGCTGCGCTGGTCGGCGACCGCGAACCACCGGATCTCCTCGACGGCGTCGCCCCAGAGCTCCACCCGCAGCGGGTGCTCCTCGGTCGGTGGGAAGACGTCGAGGATCCCGCCCCGGACCGCGAACTCACCCCTGCGCTCGACCATGTCCACCCGGCTGTAGGCGGCCCCGACCAGTCGGTCCGCCAGCTCGGCCAGGTCCACCTGGTCCCCGGTCGCGACGGACACCGGCTCGAGGTCACCGAGGCCGGACACCACCGGCTGCAGCAGCGCGCGCACCGGCACGACGAGGACGCGCACCGGGCCGGCGCCCTGGTGGCGTTCGGCGGCGTCGGGGTGGGCGAGCCGGCGGAAGACGGCGAGCCGCCGGGCCACCGTGTCGCTGCGCGGCGACAGCCGCTCGTGCGGCAGGGTCTCCCAGGCGGGGAGGACGGCGACGTCGTCGGGAGGCAGGTAGCACCGGAGGGCGACAGCCAGGTCGTCTGCCTCGCGCCCGGTCGCCGTCACCACGACGAGCGGGTCGGCGCCGACATCTGGCTCCGCGGCCGCCGCGAGCGCCCGGGTCACGGCAGCCAGCAGCGGCGGCCTGGCCCCGGCCGGCACCACGACGTCCAGCTCCCCGCGCGCGACCGACGACCGCGAGAGGTCGGCCACCTGCGCGACCGCCGGGTCGCCGAGCAGGACGGACAGCACACCGGTGAGGTTCATGGGCTCCAGTTCGCAACGGCGGCGAGCGGGCGCTGGACAGCGCTGTACGCCGGAATCCCGCGGGATCCCGGTGCCGGCTGCCAGCCTACGACGGCGCCGAGGTCACGATCGCGCAGACGTCACGCCCGCAGACGTCACGCCGCGCCGAACCGCGAGTCGCGCCCGCCGCGCGGTCCTTGTCGAGCTGCTCCAGGACCCTGCGCAGGATCGTGCTCGAGGTGTGCACGGTGTAGGGGAGATAGACGACCTCGACGCCAACGGCCGCGAAGTCGCGCTCGAGCTTGTCGCCCTTCGGCGTTCCTCGCCAGTCGTCACCCTTGAAGATCACGTCGAAGTAGACCTCGCGCCAGGTGTCGACCTTGTCCGGCAGGACCTCGACGACGGCCTCGTCGACGAAGGCGATGGACCGGACGATCTCCAGGCGTTCTGCCAGGGGGATCACCGGTCGTCGTCCCTTGGCGCGCTCGGCCAACTCGTCGGAGACCACTCCGGCGATCAGGTAGTCGCACCCGCTCTTGGCGTGCCGAAGGATGTTGAGGTGGCCAACGTGGAACAGGTCGAAGACCCCTGGTGCGTAGCCGATCCGCCCTCTCACGTCGCTCCTGTCCCGATCCGAGTTCGTGTCGCGAGCACCGGTGGGTCCGTCCCGCCGTTTGACCCCAGTACCTCTTGTCGTCGAACACTATGGGCCCGTTGTCCGGCTTACTAGGTATTGCCCTGGAATTCACCCGGCCGGCCGCACAGGTGTGACGTCAGGTGAGCCGTTCGAGCGCCGTCTCGGGGCTGATCTCGGCGCCCTGGGGATGGGAAGTCCGCCGCGGACGGTAGACCACGCGGGCCTGGAAGACGAACCGTAGGAGGAAGGCCACCAGGAGGGTCACCGCGGTCGCCGGCACGGCTGCGATGTGCGCACTGGAGACCAGCAGGGCCAGGACAGGCAGACGAACCACGGTCTCGATGTTGTTGAAGGCGACGGACTGCGCGAACCGCGTCAGCGACCCGCGACCCTCGTTGCGGAGGTCGCGGAACACGAACCGCTCCTGCAGGAAGAAGTTCATCAGGATCGTGGCCTCGGCTGCGATCGCCGCCGCCACCAGGTACCCCATCCCGAGTCCCGTCAGTGCCGCGACGATACCGACGTTCACCACTGCACCGAACCCACCGATGATGGCGAAGCGGGACATGCGCCCGAAACGCAGGGCCGCCAGCTGCCGCATGAAATGCAGACCCTGGAGGATCGATGCCTTCGACTCGCCGGCGAACCGGCGCCCGAAGACGAAGGGCACCTCGCTCACCGTGAGGCGGTGACGGGCGAGGATCTCCAGCAGGATCTTGAAGCCGCGCGGCTGGAGGCGGGTCAGGTCGACGGCCTCTCGGCGGACCGCGAAGAACCCGGTCATCGGGTCCGAGCACTCGGCCAGTCGGATCGGGAACATCGCCCGGGTCAGCAAGGTCGAGGCCGAGGAGACCGCGCGCCGCGCGGCGTTCGCCAGCCCGCTGCTGCTCCCCTCTCCCGTGTACCGCGACGCCACCACGACGTCCACGCCGGAGTCCTTGGTCGTCGAGAGCAGAACGGGGATCATCTCCGGCGGATGCTGGAGGTCGCCATCCATCACGAGGCACCAGGTCGCCGCACTCGAACGAAGCCCCTCCTGCACCGCGCCGCTGAGACCGCCAACGGGGCGCTCCCGGCGGATCAGCCGGACGGGGACCGCCGACCGCTCGGCCACGGCGCGCACCACGTCGGCCGTGTCATCGGTCGAGTCGTCGACGAAGACCACCTCGGCCTCCAGCCCGGCAACCACGTCGCCGATCCGGCGGACGAGCTCAGCGACGTTCGGTGCCTCGTTGAAGGTCGGCACGATGATGCTGACCTCAGGCGTCCAGCCCGAGCCTCTCCCGCGCCCAGCAGCGCCCACGGTCACTCCCCTCACGGCGACGCCCCTCCGGGCTCGCGGCTCCGACGGGCCACCGGATGCACTGCCCGCGCGGATTGTGGAGATCCGACGGTACACGGATCGCGGAAGGGTTTGTCCGTTTCGCGCGCTTGTCACCCGTTCGGGCGCCACCTCGTCCGGATGGCTGCGCTCAGGCCGGCGTCCCCGGCCCCTCGAACAGGACGGTGGTTGCGAGCGGGTCGTAGCTGACCCTGACCTGCACCTGGTCTCGGCGATCGGCGGGGACACCGAAGACGTACACGCCCGTAGCGTCGTCGCCCGGCTCGAGCGTCCCGTCGAACCGCCGGAGCCCCGGCCCGCTCAACGGCTCCCCAGGAGCGAGCTCGGCGCCGGCGAAGACATCGACGATCACCTTGTTCAGGGCCAGCGCCTCATTCGTGCCGTTGTGGAGCTCGACCGTCACGCGGACGGCCGGGCCGGCCACCTCTCCGGGGCCGGAAGCCTCACCATCCACCGACTCGACCGCCGTCAGCCGGGCCGTCACGCCAGTACCGAACGACGCAGTCCCATCGAGCGCGACCGGGGGCGACGTCGTCTCGGGTACCGGTTCGGTGGGTGCGTCGGTGCTCGACGGCGGCAGGACCGGTGTCTCGGTCGGTGACGGACCGGATGTGGCGTCCGGACCCGGCACGGTCGAGGGCGCGGCCACTCCGGGAGGCGTGTCGGACGTCAACACCCACGCCCCGACGCTCACGGCGACAGCGACTCCGAGCAGTACAGCACCCCGGAGCAGCCACCGCCGACGACCTTCACGCATGCCCGACCTCCCGCTCGGACGATAGACGCGCGATCAGCCGGACGGTGCGGGGCACACCCGATTTCATCCGTTCGGACCACGCGGCACGGCCCATCGGGCTCAGTCCCGCCGGTACTCGTAGACGACATGACCCAGGACGCCGGTCACCATGCCGATCCCTCGCTCGGTGCTGCGCCGGCCCCGCGCGTCCTGCGCCGCCGAACGGGTCACCGCTCCGACAACCCGTCGCGCGGAGCCCGCGGCGATGCGCGCCACCCCCCGGGCGACGTAGCCGACCCTCACCCCTGCGCGGGCCGGGATCGATCCTGCGAGCACCAGCGCCACCCGGCTCGCGCTGTTCCCGCTGCGGCGCGCGCGATGCAGCACCCACTGACGGGTCAGCCGGGACGTCGGGACGCGGTCGTAGACGATGGCTTCGTCGCACCAGACCAGATGTGCCCCACGGCGCACCAGCGCCCGGGTGAACAACGTGTCGGACCCGCCGCTCAGCCCGAACACCTCGTCGAACCGCACGCCGTGCAGCCGGAGCTGAGCCATGTCGATGAGCAGGTTGTTCGTGGCCGCGACACTGATCTCGGTGCCCGTGGGCATGCGGCGGCGGTCGAAGAACCGACCCGCCGTGATCCACGGCTCCGGATCCTCGGAGAACTCGGAGATGACGGGACCCGCGACGCACGCCGCCCGATGATGCTCGTAGGTGGCGAGCATCGCTGCGAGCCACCCTGGCGCAGGATGCTCGTCGTCGTCGACGAAGACGAGCAGGTCGACGTCCGACGATTCGTCGAGGGCACGGTTGCGGGCCGCCGCGATACCGGGAACGGGCTCGTGGACGTAGCGGACCAGGTCGCTGCCGAACCCGGTGACGAGCTGCGCGGCCGAGCCGTCCGGATCGTTGTCCACGACGAGGATGCCGGCGTCGCCGTCGACCGCCTCGACCTGGGCCAGGAAGGCCGGGACGGCGCGCCGCAGGTCGTCCGGGCGCCGGTAGGTCAGCATCGTGACGACGACGCGCCGCTCGGACCGCGGACCGGCGGTCACGGGCAGCCGCCGCTGGGAGCCGCGTGGGACACGCGGGTGGATGACACCGGCATCGACTACCTCCCCTGGACACCGGCCATGCCGGCGACGATCTCGACGATCCTCGCGCGGTACAGCTCCGGCGCGTGCCGTGCCTCGGCGCGTCCCGCGTCCTCCCACGCCTCGGAACGCACCGTCGCCCACGACGCGACGACCTCGTCGACAGCTGCGGCGAGGGCACCCGGGTCACCGGGTGGGACGGTCCTGGCGGACCGGTATCCCGAGGTGGCCTCGACCAGCCCGCCCGACCCGCTGGCCACCACGGGACGGGCGCTGAGCACGGCCTCGACCGCGGTGTTCCCGAACGGCTCATCCGTGCGGGAGGGCACGAGGATCACGTCCGCCGCGTCGAAGAACGGCCACGCCGGGTCCTGGAAGCCGTGCAGGCGCACGTGCTCGGCGAGGTCGAGCCGGACCACGAGGCGCTCGAGCTCGTCCTGATACCACTCGTACCCCGGGAAGACGGCGCCGACGACGTCGAGCTCGACGTCGACGCCCCGGTCGCGGAGCGCTCCGACAGCGGTCACGGCGACATCGACACCCTTGCGCGCGGACAGCCGCCCGACGTACAGGAGCTTGACCGGGGCCGTCAGGGTCGGTCGGGCGCGCGTCCGTCCGAGCGGGCCGACCACGCCGTTGTCCACGATGCGGGTGCGCCGGGCCGTCCGCGGGAACGAGTCGGCGACGACATCGACGGCGAACCTGCTGTTGGCCACGGCGACCGTCGCCAGCAGCAGCGGAAGGGTGAGCGCAGTCCGCACCAACCAGGGCGCCGAACGCTCGGCCTCGTGCACGTGGCAGAGCACCGGCACCCGGCGCAGGCGGGACAGCACGATCCACCACGGGATCGTGAGGGTGTTCACGTAGACCACGTCGGGATGCAGAGATCGCAGCAGGGCCCACCCGTCGCGGCTGCCGCGCACCGTCTGGCCGACGAGCCCGAGGAGCCCTCGGGGTGTGAGCACCGCTTTGCTGAGCCGAGGCGTCGGGCACAGCACGACCCGCGCACCGATCTCCTCGACCATCGCCACCAGCGGCCCGCCCTCCGGCAGGGTCACCGCCACCCGCCAGCCGGCATCGACGAGCGCCCGGATGCTCTCGAGAACCATCCGGTCGGAGCCGTAGCGGTCGGCGAACGGGTGCGCCACGAGCGCGACCGGGCGCCTCACGGTCGGTCTCTCGACGTGCTCGCCCACCGGTGTCCCCCCCGTCCGACGACGTCCCGTGCGGATGGTATCGGCCGCGGGGCCCCCGCGGTCCGGCCGGGCCTCGCGGGCCGCTCGGTACGCTACGGGCCATGCCAACGACGATCGGAGGTGACCGATGGACGCACGGACGGCGCTGGTCGTCGTGAACTACGGCTCCCACGACATGCTCGGCGCCCACCTGGTCGCCACCGCCGCCGGCACCGACGCGACGGTCGTCGTGGTGGACAACCCGTCGACGGCCGCCGAGCGGGACGCCGTGTCCGAGCTGGCGGCCACCCACGGCTGGCAGCTCGTGCTGCCCGAGCGCAACGGAGGGTTCGGCGCCGGGGTCAATGCGGGCGTCCGCCGAGCCCGGACCCTCGGCTGCGACGTGGTCGTGCTGCTCCAGCCCGACCAGACGGTCGAGCCCGCGACGGTGGCGGAGCTCGTGGGCTCCGTCCGGGCCGACCCGAACGTCGTCGTGTCGCCGGTCATCCTGCGGCCGGACGGGCGCGTCTGGTTCCGCGGCGGCTCCCTCGACCTGGCCACCGGTCGCGCCCGCCCGACGGGCGAGGTCAGCGGCATGGTGCCGTGGATCTCCACCGCCTGCCTGGCGCTCGATGCTGCGCTCTTCGAGCGGGCCGGCGGTTTCGACGAGGACTACTTCCTCTACTGGGAGGACGTCGACCTCTCCTGGCGGCTGCTCGCGGCCGGCGCCCGGTTCGTCGTGCGCGACGACCTGGTCGCGACGCACGACGTCGGCGGCACCCAGGAGACCGCCGACCCCCGCGCCAAGTCGCTGCTCTACTACCGGTACGTCTGCCGGGGCCGTCTGCTGTTCGCGGCCAAGCACCTGGATCGGGCCGGTCGCCGGCGCTGGGCGCTGACCGCGGCCGGCGCCGCGTGGGAAGTGGTCCTGCGCGGCGGTCGTCGACAGCTGCTGCGGTCCCCCGCGCCCGTGCTCGCCGCAGCGCGCGGGACACTGGACGGACTGGGCGAGCTGCGGCGCCGCCCGACAGCGGTCTGATCGCGGCGCGGCGCGGGGCGCGACCGCCGGTTTCGGGTCGACAGAGCGCGCTGCGGGGTGCCGGCGGGACGTCGTCGTCGCGGCCGGGCTGGTCATGGCCCGTCGACGTGGCGTGCCTGTCCGATCTCGTCCTATTCGGCGGTTTCGGGTCATCTTCACCCGTTAGGCAGTGGTATAGACGACGGGCACGGCCTAGCGTCGACACCAGAGGGTAGCCGCCCGTCCGCACACCGAGCCCCCCCAGGTGGAGCCATGTCGTTCGCGTCCGCGCGCTTGTCCCGCACGGCCACCCTCGCCGTCGCCGGCCTTCTCCTCGCTCCGGGGCTGATGGCCGTCGAGCCGCCGGCCCCCGCTGCGGCGGACACCCTTCCGATCGCAGGCGTCCCGGCGACCGTGAGCGCCGACCCCCTGCCGACGGTGCAGATCGACGGCGTGGTGTGGAAGGAGGCGCTGGTCGGGAACACGGTCTACGCCGGCGGCCAGTTCGCCAACGCTCGGCCGGCGGGATCACCTGCAGGAGTCAACACGGTGACCCGGAACAACCTGCTGTCCTTCGACGTGACGACCGGCGTCCTCGACTCGGGCTGGGCGCCGAACCCCAACGGTCAGGTGCTCGCCGTGACGGCGTCGCCCGACGGCTCCCGCGTGTACGTCGGCGGCAGCTTCACGTCGATCTCCGGTGTGACGAGGAACCGCATCGCGGCCTACGACACGGCCACCGGAGCGCTGATCGCCTCGTTCAACGCGGGCACGAACGCCCAGGTGCGCGCCATCGCCGCGACCGACGCCACGGTGTACGTCGGCGGCATCTTCTCGAGTGCGGGGAACCAGCCACGCGCAGAGCTCGCGGCGTTCGACGCCGCCACCGGCGCACTGCTGCCGTGGGCGCCCACGGTGGATGACAGCCGAGTCAACGCGCTGACCGTCTCGCCCGACGGGACAACCGTGATCGTCGGCGGCAGCTTCACCTCGGTCAACGGCACCACGGACAACTCCCGGGGCATGGCCCGGCTCGACGCCACGACGGGCGCCAAGCTCCCGTTCCCGGCCAACTCGATCATCTGGTACGCCGGCGGAGACAACGGCGCCCTCCTGACCCTGATGGGCGACGAGGACTACATGTACGGCGCCGGGTACACCTACGGGCGGGGCTCCGGAACGCTCGAAGGCATCTTCGCGGCCGACTGGGCCACCGGCGAGATCGCGTGGGTGCTCGACTGCCACGGCGACACCTACGACGTGTTCCCCCAGGGGGGCGTCATCTACTCGGCGAGCCACCGCCACTACTGCGGGAACGTGCGCAGCTTCGGGCAGACGTCACCGGACTGGACGTACTACCGGGCCAACGCGGTCACCAAGGCCCCGACCCAGACCGTGCAGCGCGAGCACCTCAGCTACACCAACTTCGAGGGGCAACCTGCCCCGTCGGTCCTCAACTGGTTCCCGGCCTTCGAGGCCGGGACGTTCACCGGCCAGACGCAAGGGCCGTGGGCGGTGACCGGTGACGACCGCTACATCGTCATGGGCGGCGAGTTCCCGAGCGTCAACAACGATGCCCAACAGGGTCTCGTGCGGTTCGCCGTGACCGAGCTCGCGCCGAACGACGAGGGCCCGCGGTACTCGGGTTCGAACTTCCCGGTATCCGCCCGCCCAGTCGCCACCGGCGCGGTGCGCGTGTCGTGGCTCGCCAACGCCGACTACGACAACGCCGACCTCACCTACCGCGTCTTCCGCGACGGCGACACGGCCAACCCGGTGTGGACCGGGGTCAACCGGAACGAGATTTGGGAGCGGGCATGGATGGGCTTCACGGACACCGGACTGACGCCGGGCCGGACCTACTCCTACCAGGTCCGCGCGCTTGACCCGTTCGGGAACATCGCCAACTCCTTGACCGTCCAGGCGACAGCCGACGGGACCGGGTCGCTCAGCGAGTACGCGCAGGCAGTGATGGCCTCGGGCGCCAGCCACTTCTGGCGCCTGGGTGACGCTCCCGGAACGACGGCTGTCGACACGGCCGCAGCGAACGACGCGGTCACCGGCACGAGCCTCATCAAGAGCGTCGAGGGCGCGATCCTCGGTGACCCCGACACCGCCTACCAGAGCACCGCCAGCTCCTCGTCGCGCATGGTCGCACAGGGGCAGGTGAACCCCGGGCGGATCACCTTCTCGCTCGAGGCCTGGTTCCAGGCATCGGGGACGGGCGGCAACGGACCCATCATCAACTTCGGCAACCAGGCCGACCCCGCCCGGACGAGCAGCGCGCGTGACCGCGTCATCTACATGGACAGCGCGGGGCGCATCCAGTTCGGGGTGTGGGTCGGCGTGGCCCGCACCGTCCGCTCGCCGCTGGCGTACAACAACGGGCAGTGGCACCACGCGGTCGCAACCCTGGGCGCGGACGGCATGAGGCTGTACGTCGACGGCACCCTCGTCGGCTCGCGCACGGACACGACGACCGCCCGGAATGCCACCGGCTACTGGCGGCTGGGAGACAGCATCTCCGTCTACCCGAACGTGTCGAGCAACACGGCCTTCAACGGCCGGCTCGACGAGATCGCGGTCTACCCGCACGTGCTGAGCCCGGAGACGGTCGCTGCCCACTACCAGCTCGCCACCACCGGCACGGCTCCGAACCTGGCGCCGACGGCGGCGTTCACGTCGGCCGTCTCGAACCTCGGGGTGTCGCTGGACGCCACGGGGTCCAGCGACGCGGACGGCACGATCGCGTCCTACGCGTGGGACTTCGGTGACGGGGCCACCGGCACCGGGCAGACCGCCACGCACACCTACGCCACGGCCGGCACCTACCCGGTGAGCCTGACGGTCACCGACGACGACGGCGCCACCGGCACCGCCACGAGCCAGGTCACCGCGGTCGACCCGCCGGCGAACGTGGCGCCGACGGCGGCGTTCACTGCGGCGGTCTGGGGCCTGGGGGTGTCGGTGGACGCCTCGGGGTCCAGTGACACCGACGGGACGATCGCGTCCTACGGGTGGGACTTCGGTGACGGGGCCACCGGGACCGGGGCGACCGCCACGCACACCTACGCCGCGGCTGGCACCTACACCGTCGCCCTGACGGTCACCGACGACGACGGCGCCACCGGCACGATCACCCATGACGTCACCGCGGTCGACCCGCCGGTCGGTGTCCTGGCCCAGGACGGCTTTGCCCGCACGGTCGCCAACGGTTGGGGCAACGCCGACCTCGGCGGGGCCTGGACGACGTCCGGGACGGCGAGCCTGTTCTCGGTCGACGGCACCGCGGGGCGGCACACCCTGAACGCGGGCGCGACGGCTGGGTCGTTCCTGACCGGGGTGTCCGCCACCGACACCGAGGTCCAGGTCACCGTCAGCGCCGACCGGGTCCCCTCGGCCACCACGTTCTTGCACGTGATGGGTCGCCGGGTCGGCACCCAGGCCTATACCGCCCGGCTGCGGCTGGCCGCCGACGGCAGCGTGCAGCTGCACGTGACCCGCGGCAACGGCACCCCGGTCGCCGGTGGCGTGGTCGCCGGGCTGACGTTCGCAGCCGGTGACCAGCTCCAGGTCCGCCTGCAGGTCGAGGGAACCTCACCGACCACGGTGCGGGCCAAGGTCTGGCGGGTCGGCACCGCCGAACCCGCCACCTGGGGCGAGACGATGACCGACAACACCATCGCCGAGCTGCAGACCGCCGGCGGTCTAGGGTTGCAGTCCTACACCGGCGGCACCTCAGCCAACCCACCCTTGGTCGTCTCCTACGACAACCTGTGGGCAGGATCGTTCGGCTGATACCGGGCCACCGCCCCGAGGCAGGCGACTGGCGGTCAGGAGGGCGCGGGATGCTCGTCCAGCCGGCGATGACGGCCCTGGCCGACGAACCGTCCCCGGTCGGGACGGACCCGGTGATCGGGACGGACCCGGTGATCGGG
>JBBRCL010000002.1:0-90152 GCA_038204895.1 Actinomycetales bacterium
AACTTGCCATACATTAGGTCATACACTTTTTCGGGGCCAAACGCTCGCCGACACGCCGAGAAACCGCAGGTCAGACCAGGTGCCCGGCCAAACGCCCGGTCACCAACATCCAACTAGCCGGGAAACTCCCGCTAGGGCCGGTGGGCCGGGCGTCGGCAGCGGAACCGACGTCCTTCGGTACGCTTGCGGGCATGCCCTCCGCGCCGGACCTGCGCGTGCTGGTTGTGCTCCCGGCCTGGAACGAAGCCGCCTCGCTGCCCGCCGTGCTGAACGAGATCCACGCTCACCTCCCTCACGTCGGGGTGGTGGTCGTCAACGACGGCTCCGCCGATGCGACCAGCGCAGTGGCTCGTGCGCACGGGGCGCAGGTGCTCGACCTACCGTTCAACATCGGCGTTGGCGGCGCGATGCGTGCGGGCTTCCGCTTCGCCCTTGCCAACAACTTCGACGCGGTCGTCCAGGTCGATGCGGACGGCCAGCACGATCCGCGCGACGTCCCGGCACTCCTCGCGCAGCTGGCCGACGCCGACATCGTGATCGGTGCTCGGTTCGCCGAACGCGGCAAGTACGACGTGCGCGGGCCTCGCCGATGGGCCATGCGGGTGCTCGCAGGAGTGCTCAGCCGGATGGCGCGGACGAGGCTGACGGACACCACGTCCGGGTTCCGGGCGTCTGGCCCGCGCGCCATCCGCATGTTCGCGGTGCACTACCCGGCCGAATACCTCGGAGACACCATCGAGTCCCTTGTCATGGCGATGCGGAACGGCCTCACCGTCACCCAGGTGGGTGTGTCGATGCGCGAACGTTCAGCCGGCCGGCCCTCGCAACGTCCGTGGAAGGCCGCCGTCTACCTCCTGCGGGCCTGCCTGGCGCTCGCCATCGCCCTCACTCGCCCGCGTCGCGTCTCGGTTGGGGAGTACACCGCATGAGTGGGTATCTGTTTGCGCTCGTCGGGGCGGTCGTCACCCTCGGGTTCATGGTCGAGCTCCTGCGTCGTCGCCGGCTGAGGGAGAAGTACGCGGCGTTGTGGATCACCGTCGCGGCCGTCGTGATGATCGGCGTCCTGTTCCCCAACCTGCTCGAGCGGGCGGCCGTGCTGGTCGGGGTCACCTTGCCGATCAACCTGGTGTTCTTCGTCGGGCTGTTGCTGCTGCTCGTCGTCTGCGTGCAGCTCAGCGCGGAGGTGAGCACCCTCGAGCACGAGACCCAGACCCTCGCCGAGGAGATCGCCCTGCTGCGCAATCGCGTGGAGCGGCTCGAGCGCGGGGCCGGCCAGCAACCGAGCCCGCCGGTTGCCGATCCAGGTCCCGGACACCCACCGGGATGACCGAGACCCTTGGCGAGGACCAGCGCGCGGTCGAAGCAGCCCGGGCCGGTGGCGGGCTCCGTTCCGTTGTCGTCGGTCTCGGCGTCTTCGGCCTGTCCACCTACGGCTACCTCGGGCTGGCCGGGCAGGGCCTGGGGCACTTGGTCTTCGCGCCGCTGTCCGTCCTGTGGGTGTTGCTCAACGGGATCGGGATCGGCCTGTTCCTGCCGTTCGAGCAGGAGCTGGGTCGGCGTACGGCCGAGCGTCGTGCGGTGGGGCAGGGCAACGCGCCGGTGGTCCGGCAGTCGCTGATCGCCGTCGGCGGTCTGCTCGTCGTCGTCGCTCTGGTCACCGCCGCCGGGGCGGGCGTGCTGTCCTCTCGTCTGTTCGGCGGCAACGACGAGCTCGTCCCGCTGTTCGTGCTGGCCCTGGCGGGCATGGCGGCGTCCTACGTGGCGCGGGGGCTGCTGGCCGGCAACGGGAGGTTCGGGCCGTACGGCGCGCAGCTCGCGGTGGACGGGGTGCTACGCGTGGTGGGCGCCTGGGTCCTGTTCGCCTTCGGGTCCACCGATGTCGTCGCGTACGGCGCGATCCTCGTCGTCGCCCCGGTGTTGGCTGTTCTGCTCACCACATCGCGGCCGTCGACGCTGGTCCAAGCCGGTCCACCGCAGGCCGCCCGGGTCGCGGCGATGGCTCTTGGCACCTTGATCGTTGCCTCGTTGCTCTCCCAGGCGCTCGCCAACGCCGGAACGATCGTGGTGCAGCTCCTCGCGGCGCCGACCGAGACGGGGGTGACCTCGGACTTCCTTGGGGCGCTGGTGATCGCGCGGGTGCCGCTGTTCCTCTTCGCCGCTGTTCAGGCGGTGCTCCTGCCTGGCTTGGCCGGGGCCATCGGGGCTGGTGACGTGGCGACCTTCCGACATCGGGTCGAGCTGGTGGGGGCGGCGACCGTGACCCTCGGGGTGCTCGGCACGATCGCGGTATGGCTGCTCGGCGCACCGCTCGTGCCGATCGTGTTCGGTCCGGACTTCAGCATCGAGCGGGACGTGATCACCCTGATCGCAGCCTCGGGGGGCGCGTTCATGATCGCCCTCGCCACGGCCCAGGCGCTCCTGGCGCTGGGGGCCGAACGGGTGGTGCTGATCGGCTGGGCGATCGGCCTCGGGACGCTGGTGGTGGCCTGCTTCTGGCAGGGGCCGCTCGCCGCTCGTGCGGCGTGGGCGATGCTGGACGGCGCGGTCGCCGCCATGGTCGTGATGGTCGGCGCGTTGGTGCTGGCGCAGCGTCGGTGGGTGCGGAGCGCGACCGGTGGTGGCGATGGCTGAACTGCCCGGCGTCGGGGTGGTGATGCTCGCCTACGGGGACGAACCCGTGCTCGACCGGGCCATCGACGCCGTCCTGGCCTCGAAGGGGGTTGACGTCTCCCTCGTGGTCGTCGACAACGGGTGCCATCGACCGGATCTGGCCGACCTGACCGGACGTGACGGCATTGAGCTGGTCCGGCCCAGCCGGAACCTGGGATTCGCCGGCGGGGTGAACCTCGGGGCGTCGAGGGTCCGAGCCGAGTACCTCGCGCTGGTCAACAGCGACGCCATCGTCGACCCTGACGCCCTGGCACGGCTGGTGACCGTGGCAGCCGAGCCGGACGTCGGCCTGGCCAGCGGGAGCATCCGGCTCGCCGCGGACCCCGCGACCATGAACTCGGCCGGGAACCCCGTGCACGTCCTGGGGCTGTGCTGGGCCGGGGGACTGGGCGAGCCGGCGTCGGCCCACGCCAGCGCGTGCGACGTCGCGAGCGCGAGCGGGGCCGGGCTGGTCGTCCGGCGTGCGCTCTGGGAACGCCTCGGCGGCTTCCCGGCCGCCTTCTTCGCCTACCAGGAGGATGTCGAGTTCAGCTGGCGGGTCTGGCAGGCGGGGCTTCGGGTCCGCTACGTGCCCGGTGCCGTCGTGGTGCACCACTACGAGTTCAGCCGGAACGACCTGAAGATGTATCTGCTCGAACGCAACCGGCTGCTCTTCGTGATCACCTGCTACGGCAGCCGGACGCTGGCGCTCCTCGCTCTGCCGCTGCTCGCCTTCGAGGTCGCCATGGGCGCAGTCGCACTCACCCAGGGATGGGGACGGCAGAAGGCCCGTGGGTGGGTGTGGGTGGTCAGGCACCTGCGGTGGATCCGGGCGCGCCGCCGTCTGGTGCAAGGCTCTCGGGTGGTGCCTGACCGTGCGCTCGTCCGCCTGTGGGCGGACCACTTCGATCCCGCGGCCATGCCACTGCCCGGCTGGGCGGCGCCGCTCCAGCTGCTCATCGCCGGGTACTGGCGCCTGGTGCGCAGGGTCCTCTGACAGATCGGGCGTCGCCGGTCAGCCGGTGAGGTCGGGACGAGGTGAGGGGCCGGATCAGGATCAGGACCAGGCATGGACCCGCGACGCAAGGTCCGCCCCCACGCCCGCACGAACTGCCGCGAGGTCGGCGTGGCTCACCAGCACCTGCGCGTCGGCGGACCGGGACAGCGCGTCGCGAGCGGCTGTCACGAGGTCGACAGCTGCGCCGGTTGGTGTGATCAGCAACTGGGCCCGGTCGTTGGCCTCGGTCGTCCACTGCCCGGTGAGGGCGAGGAACCACTGCTGGGCGTTGACCGGGTGGATCGTGCTGGCCGGGTCACTCAGGAAGGTCCAGCGTGTCGGTGCAGAGGCCCCCGCCGCGTCGACCGCCTGCGCCGCGTCGACCGCCTGCAGCACCATCTCCGCGGCCGCCGCCTGGTCCGGCCGGTCGGTGAAGACCCCGCGGCCCATGCCGGTGTACCCGAACACCTGGGTAGCGGCGACGGACGCCGCGATCAGGGCCACCGCGAGCAGCGGGCGGGTGGTGCGATCGGCCCGGACCCGCGATCGGCCGAGCGCCCGGGCGGCCGCGACACCGATGACGACGATCGCGACAAGTTCCACCCCGACCAGCAGCTTCCAGAAGTAGTACGAGAGCTCGCCAGCGGAGGCGAGCTGGAAGGCGCCGAGGCCCGCGACCGCGGCGAGTCCGGCAGCCGGCCCGAGAACCGCCCACGTCGCCCGTCCCCCTCGCGGGTCAACCAGCAGGCTGGCCGCGACGGCGGCAAGGATGACGGCCACCACAAAACCGGGGTTGGGCACAAGGATGCCGCCAGGGATGATCAGCACCTCCGCGGCGTCCAGGGCCATGATCGTGCGGAGCACCCAGAGCAACCCGACGAGAGTCGCCGCAGCGATGCCCCCCGAGATGAGCCTGGCGGCCCGGGAGGCGGCCCAGGAGCGCCGTCTGACCGGGAGGGCGAGGGCCATGGCCGCCGGCACGGCGACGACGAGCAGCAGCAGCCACCCCTGCGCCACACCGACGAGCAGTGCGCCGAGGGCGGCGAGGTGGAGCGGCATGACGACCCGCGGCATCGTGACGACGAGCAGCGGCACGCACCCCGCCAGCGCGGCCGCGACCACGAAGTTCGGGAAGCCCGTGGCGAATGCGGTCCCGCCGGGGCCGAGCACGAAGGCGGTCACGACGCCTGCCACGATCGGCAGGGCCGCCATCGGACGGCACCGCAGCCAGGGCAGCGCGGCGAGGCCGGCGGCCAGCATGGTGGCCGCCAGAACCATCACCCACCCCTGCGCTCGCAGGTAGGTGACCAGCTCCAGCCCTGGCGCCGACTGGGCGGGGGAGCCGATCGTCTCCATGACGGCGGCAACGAAGGAATGGAATCCCTGGGGATACTGGGCGAACTTCCAGTGCTCGGGCGGAATGTCCGCCAACCGGTCGGCGGTGACGCCGTGACGGCGGATCATGGCGGCCATGTCGTAGTGAGCTGAGTTGTCCCACCCGGGAATGAGCGCCGCGAGGGCGTCCCGCCCGGTGGCCATCCGCAACCACGACAAGCTCACCCACGCGGACGCGCCGGCGGCGAGGCCCGGCAGGGCATCTGCCGGCCGCAGCCGGGGCCAGAGTCGATGGAGTCGTCGACCGGCGTCGCCGCGCCCGGACCACAGCACCCAGGTCGTGAGTGCTCCCGCCCCCAGCGCCATGAGCAGCGTGACGCGCCCGATGGTGCCGACGGGAAGGTTCCAGAACCAGAGCAGCGGCGCGGCGCCGAAGGCGAAGGCGCCGGCGATCAGCATCCGCCGCGCGAGCACGCTCGACGTGGGGAACGCAAGGGCCAGCAGGATCGCGGCGGCCAGGCCTGGCAGCCCGCTGAGCCACCCCGCCTGACGAAGGGCGATGACGATCCCGGCTGCTGCTGCCCCAGCGGTCAGCGCGGTCAGGGGCCTGATCGCGCGGAGGAGAGGCTGCTTCGGCCGGCTGGGCGCGCGGAGGTCAGAGCGCGGCGGCGGGGCAGAGTCGGGCACGTCCTGCAGATCCGTTCAGCGGAAGCGGCACACGTCGGAGGAGTCGGCACGGGGTCGAGCCGCTACGTACCGTACCGGCCGGCGAAGGCTGTCGGGGCATGGTCGCGGAGCGATATGCCCCAAGACACCCCGGTCAACGGCGACCGCGACGACAACTCGCCCCCATCGCGGCTCAAGTTGCCCTCCCGGGCGCCGATGCACCGGACGGGGCTTCTGCCGCCGTGCTTCACTGTGGCCATCGGATGGGGAGGAAATGCACCGCGCATCTTCGCTGCCTTGGTCGTTGCCACGACGTACGGTGCTCGGCCGGCTGGTCGCCTCGGGCGCCGGCGCCACGATCGTCCTGCTCACGGCCGTCGGGCCGGTCGCGGCTGTCGAGGAGCCCGACATCACACGCACCGTTGAGGCCATCGTGCACAACATCACGGTGGATGAGCCGGGCGACACGGACGGCGAGCTCGAGATCTCCACGGTCGTCGAGGTGGACGGGGAGCTGTACGACCTGTCCGAGGTGGCGGTGCCTCCGCTGGAGACCGGCGACGTGGTCGAGCTCGGGGTGCGGTCCGCCCCGGACGTGCCGCTCGCGGAGGCCATGGAGGCGGTGGCCGAGGGGGAGCTGGACGAGGCCGCTGTGGTCTCCGTGGAACCCGATGCGTCCGCCCTGGACGTCGACGCGACGCTGACGCTCGAGGGCATCGGCTCCAACACCCTCGTGATGCTCCCGGTCTACTGGAGCACGGGCCCGGACGTGACGGCCGCTGCCCTCCGTACGCTCGCGCAGTCCACTGCCGACTACTGGGTGGAGCAGAGCGGCGGGCGCGTCACCTTCTCGTCGATCGACGCGCGCGACTGGGTCCAGGTCGGGGCGCCGCCGTCGTGCACCAGCCAGGCGATGCTCGACCTGTACAGCGCCGCCGTCGCTGCGCACGGCGTGGCCAGCCCGACGGACAGCCGGCACGTTGTCGTCTACTTCCCCCACTCGAGCGCGTGCGGTTGGGCGGGCATGGCCAGCATCGGCGGCGGGATGGTGTGGGTCAACGGCCCGCCCAACTCCGACGTGCTCGCCCACGAGTTCGGCCACAACCTCGGACTGGGTCACGCCAACGTCTTCTCCTGCAGGTCAGCCGGGGTGCGGGTCGCCCTGGTCATCCCGCTGACCGGATGCACCGCCACCGAGTACGGCGACTACGCCGACGTGATGGGCATCGCGATGATCGGCCTGCCGACCGGAAGCCTCAACACCGCACTCGCGGACCAGCTCGGGCTCGCGCGGTTCACCGGCATCGGGGGTCTGGCCACCGGCACCGTCGTCATGGATCTGGCGCCGCTGGGCAGCGTGGACGCCCAGCGGGCACTGAACATGGCCGTCGCAGGCGGTGAGCTCTATGTCGACTACCGACCCGCAGTGGGCCGGGACGGGCGCTGGCCGACCTGGGCCGGTGTCCAGGTGCATCTCCTGCTGATCGACGAACGGGGCATCCCGAACAGCTACCTGCTCAACCTGCAACCCAGTGCCGGAGAGTTCGTCAATGCGTCGATGGCGGTGGGCCGGTCGTGGGCGGTTCCGGGCACCCGTGTGTCGCTCAAGGTCCTGAGCGTCGGATCGACCGCCCGGATCTCCGTGACGTCCGGCGCGCCACCTGTAGGCGACCTGATCGAGCGCTACGTCACGCGCGTGTACGCCGATCTGTTCAAGCGCCCGGTCGACCCGGCCGGCTTGCAGACCTGGACGTCGGCCCTGCGCGCGGGGACGCCGCGCGTCGCGGTGGCCAACGCGATCACCTCCTCCACCGAGTACCGCAGCCGGCTGATCACCGCGTCGTACAACCACTACCTCGACCGCGCACCGGACGCGGCAGGCCTGCAGAACTGGCTCACCATGATGGCTGCCGGGGGCACCATCCAGCAGATGGAGGCCGGCTTCCTCGCCTCGCCCGAGTACTACCTGCAGTCCGGGTCCACCGACGCGGGCTGGGTGCGCAGGCTGTACCAGCACGTGCTCGGGCGCAGCGCCGCGACGTCCGAGGTCGACCACTGGGTCCAGGCGCTCCGCAGCGGCCTCAGCCGCACCCAGGTCGGCATGGGGTTCCTGCTGTCGACCGAGCACCTGACGACGGTCGTCGACGGCTACTACGTCGACCTGCTCGGCCGCCACATCGATCCCAGCGGGCGCACGACCTGGGTGGGCAAGATCCAGGCAGGTGACCGCGTCGAGGCAATCATCGGCGGGATCATCGCCAGCGCGGAGTACTACGGAAGGTGCTGACGGGACAGCCCGCCCGATCGGACCCGGTGCCGTGACCGGTCGTCCGGCCCGGATCGGCCGACCCGGTCAACCGCGCAGCTGCTCGACGTACGCCGCGACGTCGTCGTACCGCGGCAGGAGGGATTGTGCGGCGGCCTCGGCCAGCGTCGGGCTGGCGAGATCCTTGTCCGAGAGCTGCGCAACGATCGGTGAGCCGTCCCGCGCCGCGCGGGGCCAGGCGATGGCGATCTCGGCGTCGAGCGGGTGGATGCCGTGCTCGCGGCCGGGGGCGTACGCCGTCGAGCACAGGTACAGGACCGTCGAGTCGTCCGCGAGTGACAGGAACGCGTGCCCGAGGCCCTCGCTCAGGTAGATCGCCCGACGGTCGACGTCGTCGAGCAGCACGCTGTCCCAGGCGCCGAACGTCGGTGAGCCGACCCGGATGTCGACCACGACGTCGAGCACCGCACCTGTAGCGCAGGTGACGTACTTCGCCTGCCCGGGCGGGAGGTCGGCGTAGTGGATCCCTCGCAGCACACCGGCCGCCGACACCGAGCAGTTGGCCTGCAGCAGGTCCAGGTCGTGCCCGGTCGCCGCGCGGAACGGGCCGCCCTGGAAGCACTCGAGGAAGACGCCGCGTGGGTCGCCGTGCTGGACGGGGGTGATCTCCCATGCCCCCGGGACGGCAAGCTCGCGGTACGTCATGGTGGTCCTCTCGGTAGCGCGGTGGGGCCGGTCCAGACTACCGACCCGGCTAGTCTGACCGGGTTCGCGGCGACGACAGGGAGATGGCATGCGGTGGTTGGTGGTAGGGGCGAACGGCATGCTCGGGCAGGACCTCACCGCGCTCCTGCGGGACGGTGGTGACGACGTCACCCCCGTCGACCGGGACACGGTCGACATCACCGACCCCGGTGCCTGCGAGGCGGCCGTCGCGGGGCACGATGTCGTCGTCAACTGCGCCGCGTACACCGCAGTCGACGCCGCCGAGTCCGACGAGGCGGCAGCCTTCATGGTCAACGCGGTCGGTGCCGCCAACCTGGCTCGGTCCGCGCGCCGGGCCGGGGCACGGACCGTGCAGATCTCCACCGACTACGTCTTCGACGGGCACGCCGACGCGCCGTACGCCGAGGACGCCCCGATCGCTCCGCGTTCGGCGTACGGGCGGACCAAGGCGGCGGGGGAGTGGGCGGTGCGCGCCGAGTGCCCCGACCACCTCCTTGTCCGGACCGCCTGGCTGTACGGCGCGCACGGCCCGTGCTTCCCGCGCACGATCGTCCGGGTCGCCCGGGAGCGCGGTTCGGTCGACGTCGTCGACGACCAGGTCGGCCAGCCCACCTGGACGGTCGATCTCGCCGACCTGGTGCACCGGCTGATCGTGGCCGACGCCCCCGCAGGCACCTACCACGGCACGTCATCGGGCCGGACCTCCTGGTTCGGGTTCGCTCGCGCGGTGGTCGCGGCGCCCGGCCTGGATCCCGCGATCGTGCACGCGACGACGAGCGAGTCGTTCGTCCGCCCGGCACCGCGACCGGCGCACTCCGTGCTCGGCCACGAGGCTCTGCGGTCGGTTGGCGTCGAGCCCATCGGCGACTGGGCGCAGCGGTGGTCGGCTGCCGCGGACGCTGTGCTGGCCTGAGGGGGAGCCATGAGACCGAGCTCGTACGACAAGGCCTACTACGCGGCGAACGGGCAGCTCGGGGACCGGCCCGCGCCGCGCTGCTGCGTCCGTCTCGTCGGGCGGTACCTCAGCCCGACGAAGGTCCTCGACGTGGGTTGCGGAACGGGCCACTCCGCCAGCGGCGAGTCGTCGCTCTTCGTGCTCAGCTGGGAGAGCTGACTCCGCGGCGGCGGAGCTCGTCGAATCGCTGTGCATGACGGTGGACGACGGTCGCAGCAAGGCACCTCTCGCGTGCCGCACGTGCGCCGGCCTCGGCGTCGGGCCTGGTGGCCGCGAGCTCGCGGAGAGCCTGCGCGATCGCGCCAGGGTCCCTTGGTGGGACGATCCTGCCGAGGCCTGTCAAGCGCACCGGCATCCGCACGCCGGGTAGATCGCTCGCGATCGCCGGGATACCGAGCATCAGCGCCTCGACCTGGACCCCCCCGGCGACCTTGGTGGAGTCACCACCGATGAGCAGTCGGGCAGTGTCGTCCTCGAGCGCGCGGAAGCCGCGCACGAGGTACTCCAGCCCCTTCTCCTCGACGATCCGGCCGAGGAAGCCGACGTGTAGGCCGTCGCCGTCCCGGAACGTGGGTGAGCCGCCCGAGCGGTCGACGGCCGAGGCCGGCAGTTCACGGGTCCGGCCCGCCATCGAGGTGACGAGGCGGCTCGACCGGGCGTTGTCCTCGCTGGTGACCCCGACCGTCGCCGAGCGGCGCAGAGCGACCGTGTGGCTGCGGTCGAGCGCCCAGGTCTGGAACCGGTTGAACGAGCCGGCGGGTAGGACAACGTCGCACTGGTAGGTGCTCATAGGGTGTCCTGCGCAGCCCGAGGGCGATCAGCCCAGCTTCGAGCATCGGCAGTTGAAGATGCACGACGTGCGCCCGCCGCGCCCAGTGCAGGACCGTCGGGACGAACGTCGGGCTGACGATGCCCTTGCCGATGCGTGCCACGACGCGGGTCCTGACGACGTCGACGCCGTTGATCCGCTCGCGCCGCGGGGTGGACGGGTCGTGACGACCCACAACGACCAGGACGCGCCAGCCCAGCGCCGCGAGGCCCTCGGCAGTGACCCGGGCTGCCTCTGTCACTCCCGAGACGTACAGCGCGTAGTAGTTGAGTGCCACGACGACGTCGTAGTGCACCTCATGAGGCACCGGTGACTCCGATCAGCGCGAAGGTGTCGGACGAGGGCACGGCGTCGGCTGCGAGGTCCACCGTGACCGTCGCCCAGCGCAGCCCGCCGAGGTTCACCGGGACGAGCGTCCCGTCGGCGTCGAGGACGGCGCGCGTGGTGGCTCCGGTCTGCACGACGGTGAGCAGGACGTCGACCGGTCCGTCGGCGCCCGGGACGGAGAGCTCGAGCGCGGGCGTCGTGGTGGCAGTCGGTGGACGGAGCACGAGAACGGTCCCCAGGTCCGGTCCGGTCATCTGCCCGTCGGTCTGGGCAGCGTGCCACCAGGACGGCAGATCCATCGGGGTCACGGCGATCACGGGGCCGGCCGACGTGTCGACGAGCCGGAACCAAGCGTTCTCCTCCACCACCGCGGCAGGGTTCGCCGTGACGTGCGCGCCGGGCCCGACCAGGAGGAACCGGTCGGACTCACCGGCCCAGTAGCTCGTCAGACCGAAGCAGTCCGGCCGGAGGGCGGGGGAGGAAACGAGCGGTGCCTCGCGCAAGGCCTCGACGACCGACATCTGGGCGAAGAGGTCCGGGACGAGGGCGGTGACCGGCTCACCGTCGGGACCGCCGTGCTCGGCGACCCAGTCACCGGCCTCGTCGAAGGTCGCATCGACGTGCCGGGACGTCGCGTACGCGCGGTCGAGCCCTCCGGTGGCCGAGCGGAGGTTGACGACCGCGAAGGCGGCAGTCGAGAGCACGAGGCCGATGGCGACCACGGAGCGTGCCGGGCCGACCAGGCTCCTGCGGCCGTCGCCGGCACGGGCCCGGGAGCGCAGGACGCGCAGCAGAGCTGCCCAGCCGGCCCCCGAGGCCAGGAGCAAAAGCGGCATGAGGAGGCTCGCCGAGCGCAGCTGGGTGTAGCCGCGGCCCTCAACCGTGACGAAGGCCAGGTAGCCGAGGCCGACGACGAGCAGCGTGAGCCACAGGCCCCGGTACCTGTCGACCGCGACGGGCCAGCAGCCAGCCGAGGACGAGCAGGCCGGCCAGGGCTATCACCGAGCGGCTCGCGGCCGTGCCGGTCAGCGGAGCGGCTCCGACGAGCCGGCTCACGGCCAGGTACCAGCCGTCCCTGATCAGCGGGGAGGCGGCCGCGTCGGCCGCGCGGTCGATCGCCAGGACACCGACAGCCCGGACCCACGCCGTGGGCGCGACGAGCACCGCGAGTGCCAGGACGGCGAGCGACCGCCGGACCGCCGTACCGCGGTGCCGCCGTCGCTGCAGGACAGCCCCGAGCACAGCCGGTGCGACGAACAGGGCGTACTCGGTGTACACCGCGACCAGTCCCGCAAGGACCAGCGCGGCGAACGGCACCGGGACCCGACGCTCGGCCGCCGCGACGCACGAGGCCACCGTCAGCAGGGCCAGGCCGACCCCGAGGAGCGCGTCGACGTTCTGCTGGTAGGCCTGCTGGACCAGGATCGCCGAGGTCGCCGACACGACGGCGACCGCGGCGGCCAGCGCGCGCCGCACCCGCGGCAGCCGGGCGGCGACAAACGCCGCCGGTGCGACGAGCAGCGCCCACAGGGCTGTCAGCACCATGACCGAGTTGACGGGCTCCCCGCCGGTCGCGACCATGAGGGCGGCCTGCGCCATCGACTGTCCGATCCGCAGGGGCAGGGCCAGCGCCGCGCGCATCGGGTTGTCGGCCGGCACCGCGCTCGACCGGAGGTGGTGCCGTCATGGTCGGTCGCTCCCTCCGGTCCCGGTGCTGTGCATGGGCCGCGGGTAGACTCCTAGCGGGCGATGCGGCCGATGCGGCCGCACGGCGACCCGAACGCGGCGCCCGTCCCGCGGCGCACGCCACGACGAGGGAATGTATGTGATCAAGAGACTCAAGCGCATCGCCAAGGCCATGCTCGCCGTTCCCGCTGTCCGGAAGACATATGAGGGCGCCAACCGCGCCGTGCTGTCCCTCGCAGGAACCAGCCGCCTCGGTGCAACGCTCTACTCGATCCCCGGCTTCATCACCTTCAACCGCGAGCAGTGGGCGGTCCTCTCCGGTCGTCGCACGTACTACGCGAACCTGAGGCGGAGGCGGACGAGCCACGTCGAGCTCCGACGCGACGTCCACCGCCTCGAAAAGGGCATCCTGATGCGGCCCCGCCGCGACACGTTCGCCAAGGACTACATCCTCGAGACGGTGGAGTTCTACGCGAACGCGATGCACCGCGCATCGGGCGACCCCCTCATGGATCCTGCTGAGGTCGAGTGGGCGCACGACGTCCTTGCCGAGTACTTCACCATCGTGACCGTTGCGGACCCGGTCGTCGACCGGGCACGTCGGCTGTTCGCGTCGGTGCCCGCGCCCACCAGCACGGGGACGGTCAAGCCGTATGAGCACGGGTCCATCGCGGGTAGCGGTGTGGCGTACGACCAGCTGCTCGCGCTGTCCCGCCAGCGGCGCTCGGTCAGGTGGTTCCTGGACAAGCCGGTGGAACGGGACCTGGTCGACAAGGCCCTCCTTGTGGCTCGTCAGTCCCCGTCGGCGTGCAACCGGCTGCCGTACGAGTACCTCGTCTTCGACGATCCCGAGATGGTCAAGCGGGTAGGCAAGATCCCGTTCGGTGCCGCGGGGTATTACCAGCAGATCCCGACGCTGATCGTCGTCAAGGGACGTCTCGACAGTTACTTCTCCCCACGCGACAGGCATGTGATCTACATCGACGCTGCATTGGCGTCGATGGCGTTCATGTTTGCGCTGGAGACGCTCGGCCTGAGCTCCAGTGTCATCAACTGGCCGGACTTCGAGCCCCTCGAGCGGAAGATGGCCAAGACTCTCGGTCTGGCACCCCACGAGCGCGTCGTCATGCTGATGGCCGTCGGCTATGCGGATCCCACCGGGCTCGTCGCCTCTTCCCAGAAGAAGGATCTCGACGTCCTGCGTTCGTTCAACTCCCTTGCCTCGTAGACGGCTCCTGCGCGGTGTTGCCACCGCCGTGGTGCTGCTGGTCATCAGCTACTTCTTCGCCCGAGGTCTCGCGCGGAACTGGGCGGCGGTCCGGCAGGTCGAGATTCGGGTCAACGCCTGGTCCGTGGCCGCGGTGGTCCTGTTCGCCGCCTCGGTGATCGTCTCGGGTCTGCTCTGGGGCCACATGCTCGGTCGGTTGTCCGGCGAACCTGTACCGGTTCCGGACGCGATTCGCGTCCAGTGCGCCTCGTGGCTGCTCAAGTACATCCCGGGTCAGTTGGGCTCGGTGACCAACAAGGTGCTGTGGGCGGGTCAGCGAGGCGTCTCCCGTACCCTCGTCGTCATCACGTTCATCTACGAGAACGTGTTCCTGCTGCTCGGTTCCATCGTGCCCACGACGGCGATCCTCCTCCTCGGCGACGCGTTCCTGGGGCAGACCCGCGACGTCGCAGCCACGTTGCTGGCTGCGATCGTCGCCCTCGTGCCGCTCCTGCTCGTGACCGACCGGCGGGCTTTCCGCTGGGGAGTCAACCTCGTCGCCAAGAGGGTGCTCAAGCGCGATGTCCCCGCGGCATACTTCCTCGGCTCCGGAGCAGCGTTCGGCTACCAGATGGCCTTCCTCGTGCCTCGGGTCAGCAACGGGCTCGGTTTTGTTCTCGTCGCCGTCTCCTTCCTCGAGGTACCCGCCACGTCGTACCTCCCGTTGGCCGCCGCCTACGTGCTGGCCGGGGCGGTCGGGATCCTCGCTGTGTTCGTGCCGAGCGGTCTCGGCGTGCGCGAATCGGTGATCGTCCTGTTCGCTTCGCGGTACATGCCGGTCGAGCAGGCGATCATCCTGTCGCTGCTGGCGCGTCTGTACAGCACGGTGGGTGATGGCGTGGTAGCGCTGATCTACGGCGCGCTCAAGGTGGGCGAGGTCAAGGAAGGACGTCAGTCATGAAGGCCGTCATCATCGGTTCCGCACTCTCCGGCAACAAGGGGGCTGCGGCGATGCTCGAGAGCTCGGTCCAGGGCCTCAGCGAGCGCCACCCGGGCACGCGCTTCGTGCTCCTGAGCATGTACCCCCGCTCGGACGCCCAGCAGAACGCGTATCCCACCATGAAGGTCCTCGACGCGTCACCGCTCCGGCTCGGCGTGCTGATCAACGGCAGCGCGCTGCTGTACCGGCTCCTGCCGCCGTTCCGTAGGGCGCTCGGACGAGCCGTCCCGGAGGTGCGTGCCCTCGCCGAGGCGGACGTGCTGCTCGACCAGGGGGGGATCACCTTCGTCGACGGTCGGGGGAAGTTCCTTATCTACAACATCGCCAGCATCCTGCCGGGGCTGTTCGTCGGGACACCAGTCGTCAAGTGCGCCCAGGCGATGGGTCCGTTCCGCTCGCCACTCAACCGCCTCGCGGCCAAGACGCTGCTCCCGCGCATGGCGGCGATCGTGTCGCGGGGTGCCGTGACCCATCAGCACCTCATGGCTCTGGGCCTCGACAACGTCGCGGCCGGCGCCGACCTCGCGTTCACGCTCGAGGTGACCGAGCACGACGCCGCCCTCGCGGCAGAGGCGGTGGACATGTCCTTCTTCGACAGCGGGGACGTGGTGGGCATCTCGCCGAGCGCCGTGCTGCGCAAGGGGGCCGATGCCCGCGGCGGAGACTACGTCGGCGAGGTCCGTCGGATGATCGACCACGTCACCGACGTGCTGGGCAAGAAGGTGTTGCTCGTGGCGCACAGCGCACGCGCGCACACGGACAAGACCCACAACAACGACCTCCCGCTGTGCCGGGAGATCGCAGCCGGTGTCTCCACCTCCGACTCGGTGTTGTTCCCCGACGCCGAGCTGAGCTCGCAGGCGCTCCGGCACCTCATCGGTCGGTGCGACGTGTTCGTCGCGTCGCGTTTCCACGCGATGGTGTCGTCGCTGTCGATGGGTGTTCCGACGCTGGTGATCGGCTGGAGCCACAAGTACGGCGAGGTCCTCGACATGTTCGGACTGGCCGAGTGGGCCATGGGGCACGACAGCTACACCGATGAGGCGTTCGCCCAGCGCCTCGGGGCCTTGCTTGAGCGGAAGGACGCCGTGCGGGCCCAACTGACCGAGGCCCTGCCAAGAGTCAAGGCCACGGCCCGGGAACAGCTCCAGATCATCGAGGACATCGCCCGCGGATGACGGGGAAGGAGGGGCTACACCTCGCGCCCCTGCTCGAGCAGCCCGAGCAGGTAGGCGCCGTAGCCGGACTTGACCAGGCCCTCGGCCCTGGCCCGCAGGTCGTCGTCGGACAGGAAGCCCTGCCGCCAGGCGACCTCCTCCGGGCAGCCGACCTTCAGCCCCTGGCGGTGCTCGACGGTCCGGACGAAGTCGGACGCCTCCAGCAGCGAGTCGAACGTGCCGGTGTCCAGCCACGCGGTCCCGCGGGGCAGCACCTCGACCTGGAGCCGGCCCTGCTCGAGGTAGTGCCGGTTCACGTCCGTGATCTCGTACTCGCCCCGTGCCGAGGGCAACAGGTCGCGGGCGATCGCCACGACGTCGTTGTCGTAGAAGTACAGGCCGGGCACGGCGTAGCTGCTGCGCGGGTGGGTGGGCTTCTCCTCCAGGGACAGCGCCCTGCCGGCGTCGTCGAACTCCACGACCCCGTAGCTGGTCGGGTCGGCCACCCGGTAGGCGAAGACCGCGCCCCCGTCGATGTCGGCGAACCGGGAGAGCTGGGTGCCGAGCCCGGGTCCGTAGAAGATGTTGTCGCCGAGGACGAGCGCGGCGTTGTCGGCGCCGATGAAGTCGGCGCCCAGTACGAAAGCCTGCGCCAGGCCGTTGGGCTCGGGCTGAACCGTGTAGCTGATGGAGATGCCGAACTGGGACCCGTCCCCGAGCAGGCGGCGGAACTGCTCGGCGTCGTGCGGGGTCGTGATGACCAGCACGTCCCGGATGCCAGCCAGGATCAGCGTGGACAGCGGGTAGTAGATCATCGGCTTGTCGTAGACCGGGACCAGCTGCTTGCTGACGCCCAGGGTGATCGGGTGGAGTCGGGTGCCGGAACCGCCGGCCAGGATGATGCCTCGCATGGTGCACCAGTCTGGCGCACCCCGGCGTGACGGCCAACGCGGCGGTTGCCCTCGGTACGATTTGGGCGCCAGCGACCGTCGGAACGGGGACCCATGCTCAGGCTCGTCAACACCACCCAGGACTACGCGTGGGGCTCGCCGACGGCGATCCCGGACCTGCTCGGCACGGAGCCGAGCGGTCGTCCTGCGGCCGAGCTGTGGCTCGGCGCCCATCCGAGTGCACCGTCGCGGGCCGGGGGTGTCCCGCTGGATGCCCTGATCGCTCGCGACCCGGCCTCGGCCTTGGGCCGGGGTGTCGTTGCGCGCTTCGGTGCTGCGCTGCCGTACCTGCTCAAGGTCCTCGCGGCCGAGCGGCCGTTGTCGCTGCAGGTCCACCCGACGATCGAGCAGGCCCGCGCCGGCTTCGCGGCGGAAGAGGCGGTCGGCATCCCGCTGTCGGCCCCGGACCGCAACTACCGGGACTGCAACCACAAGCCGGAGATGATCCTCGCGCTGACGCCCTTCGACGTGCTGTGCGGCTTCCGCCGAGCGCTGGAGGCAGCTGAGCTGTTGTCCGGGCTGGATGCGCCGCTCGCTTCCGACCTGGCGATGATCCTGCGTGCGCAGTCCGGACCCGAGGCGATCCCGGCTGCGGTGCGGCGGCTCCTGGACGAAGACCTCTGCCCGTCGGCAGCGGAGGTCGAGGAGGTCGCCGGCGCCTGCCGCGCGCGGCTGGCCGGCGGTTCGCCTGAGCCGGGGGCCGACCGCACGGTCGTCTCCCTTGCCGAGGCGTACCCCGGCGACCCGGGTGTGGTCACCTCGCTGCTGCTGAACCAGCTCACGCTCGAGCCCGGGGAGGCGATGTTCATCCCGGCCGGGGCGGTTCATGCGTACCTGCACGGCGTGGGCGTGGAGATCATGGCGAGCTCGGACAACGTGCTGCGGGCCGGCCTGACCACCAAGCACATGGACATCCCCGAGCTCCTGGCCACGATCGCCTACGCGGCCGGCCCGCCCGCTCGCGTCATCCCCGAGCCGGTGTCCTGCGCAACGCAGGTCTTCCGGTCGCCGGTGGCGGACTTCGTCCTGTCCATCACGACCGTCGACGACGACGGCGAGCAGCCCGTCCCCGGGAGCGGGCCGCGCATCCTGCTGTGCCTCGACGGGGAGGTCACCGTGGCGACGGGCTTCGGTGAGGTCGAGACGGTGGTGCGGGGCGAGTCGGTCTTCGTCCCGCACGCCGACGGCGCGCTGACCGTCACGGGGCACGGCCGGGTGGTCCAGGCCGACGTTCCCTGAGCGCGACCGGGTCAGTGCGTCAGGCGGGGGTGCGGGAGACGTGCACGAACTCGTTGTACGTGAACACCCGGCCGACGAACCGCGGGAACGGGAACGAGTAGCTCCGCTCGGGCGCCAGGCCGAGGTCCCGCGCCAGGGCGTCCAGCGCCGCGAGGTCGGTGAAGGTCACGTGGGTCGAGTCGCTGGCGTACCCGCACTCCTGCGGAGTGATCACGACAACCCGGCCGGCGGGCCGGATCATCGGCAGGTACGACTCCAGCACGGCCCGCGCCTCGTCCGGCTGCAGGTGCTCCACCACGTGCGCGAGCAGCATCGAGTCGAAGCCCGCCGGCCGGGTGAGGTCGGCATCGGCCAGGAACTGCTCGATGGTCACCGCCGGTAGGCCGGCCGCGCAGGCGATCTCGACGGAGTGCGGGTTGTGGTCGACGCCGACGCTGCCCGGATCGAGCGTGGCGAGGTTGCGGCCGGTGCCGCAGCCGACGTCGAGCGTCCGGCCCAGGTGCAGGCGGCGCAGGTTCGCGCGGTAGGGCGCCTGGACGTCGAGCACCCGCTTCCACCGCGCACCGCTCAGCGTCTGGAGTCGTTTCGCGTACTCGGCGCCGGCTGTGGGTGGTTCGTCACCGTGCGGGGCTGTTGGCGTCGACACCCGATGATCCTCCCGTCGCAGGGCGCGTGCGGCAAGACGGCTCGGTCGCCGAAGCCGGCAGGTCAGCCGACGCGCACCTGGTCGGTGACCAGCTCGGTGTCGACCACGCGGCGGCGGGCCGCGTCGTCGTCGTCCGGCGCGCGGAGCACGACCGAGCCGTTCAGGGCGTAGACGCCAAGGACCACGCCGAGGACGTCGGCGAGCGTCGCCCTGGCATCGACCGGCTCCACGAGCACCCGTCCGCCGAGGCCAGCCCCTCCGTCGGCCTCCAGCAGATCCGTTGCCCACCGGTCGAGGTCGCGGTGGACGACGACCTCTGCTCTCTCCAGCGCGGGCGACAGCGGGTCCGGCTCGGGCATCCAGGTGAGTACGTCGCCGTACGTCATGACCGCACCCGTTGCGTCGACCACGCCGGGGGGGAGGTCGACGCCGAAGCTGCGCGCGAGCGCCGGCAGGGCCACCGCGACGATGTCCCCGCCGGAGTGGGCGGCCGGGCGGTCGGTGACGACGAGGGTGACCCGGGTGGCCGAGGGGCCTGGCACCAGCACGCACGCCCCCACCCGCCAGACCGCGAACGCCCAGACGACACTGCGCCAGTGCACCGGCAGGTCGAGCAGCACGCGGGTGCCCGGGCCGGCGTCGTACTCCTCGACCAGCAGGTTGGCGGTCTTGGTCACCCAGTTGTCCAGGACGTGCCCGGACAGCTCGACGCGCTCGGCCGGCGCGTACCAGGTGAGGCGGGGACGCCCAGGTTCGGCGGTGAGCTGGGCCAGCAGGCGGGGCAGCGGCATAGAGGAAGTCACGAGCTCAGCCTAGGGATCTGGGCCGACGTCGCGTCTCGAGTCCCCTGTACAGCACCCGTGCGGGTGAATTTCACCCGCTCCGACCCGCTTCGAGGCGTTCACCTAGCACATAGGTGCTTGACGGGAGCGTATGACACGCGTGTAATTCACTCAATGCGGTTCTGCCGGTTTCGCCCAAGGTGGCTCGTCGGGACTGATCACGGCACAGGTCCGCGCAGGACGCAGGCACGACCCTGACGGGCACCGAAAGGGCACGGAGGCTCTCGACATGTGGAACTTGCTCGATGACGACGCAGCGTTCCCGTCCGACCTCGACGGTCCTGTTGCCGGGGTGGCACCCGTTCTGCTGCTGTTCGGCAGCACCGACGAGGACTCGGCACTGGCCTGGCAGGAGCGCGCACTCTGCGCGCAGACCGACCCGGAGGCCTTCTTCCCGGAGAAGGGCGGCTCCACCCGGGAGGCGAAGAAGGTGTGCACCCGTTGCGACGTCCGGGCCGAGTGCCTGGAGTACGCCCTGGTGCACGACGAACGGTTCGGGATCTGGGGCGGGCTGTCCGAGCGTGAACGGCGCAAGCTGAAGAAGCGCGTCGTCTGAGCCACGACGGGCGCGGCGTGGAGGATTCCCGCGCGCCCGGCAGTCATGATGGAGTCGATGAGCCAAGCCCGCGTGGACGCCCCCGTGCCCACGCTCCGACTCCCCGTCGTGCCCGTGACAGTCGTCGTGGTCACGCGCGGGCTCTCCGACTACCTGCCACACACCCTCGAGGCGCTGGCCGGCCAGACCCGTCGGCCCGAACAGGTGCTGCTCGTCGATGCCGCCGCGGACGCCACCGATGGTCCCGGCACCCCGCTGACCGAGCTGACCTCCCGGCTCTGGCCGGACGCGGACGCGGACGTGTCGGTGCTGGCAGCACCCGGTGCGCGGACGCTGGGCGGAGCCGCGCGGGCCGCCCTCGGCGCGGTGGCGCTGCACGGACGGATGCAGGACCAGGGCTGGCTCTGGCTGCTGCACGACGACAGCGCGCCGGAGCCGACGGCGCTCGCGGAGCTGCTGCGTGCCGTGGAGCTGGCCCCGTCGGTCGCCCTCGTGGGCTGCAAGCAGCGCACCTGGTCCGACCCGGTACGGGTGCTCGAGGCGGGTGTGTCGACCTCCCGGTTCGGCCGACGGATGACCGGGCTGGACGAGCCCGAGGTGGACCAGGGCCAGCACGACGCCCGTGAGGACGTCCTGGCCGTCGGCACGGCCGGCGCCCTGATCCGGCGCGACGTCTGGGACGAGCTCGGCGGACCGGACCCGGCCCTCGGTCCGTACGGCGACGGTCTGGACCTGGGCCGCCGCGCCCGTCTGGCCGGGCACCGCGTCGTCGTCGTCCCGTCAGCCGTGATACGGCACGCCCAGGCGTCGCTGAACGGGGGACGCGCGGACTGGGACGCGCGACGGTCGACGCAGGCCCGTCGCGAGGCGTACCTGCACACGCAGCTGGTCAGCGCCCCGGCCGTGGCGGTCCCCCTGGTGGTGCTCCTGGCCGTTGCCAGCAGCGTGGTCCGGGCTCTGGGCCGGATCGCCACCAAGGAGCCGCACCTGGTGCTGGCCGAGCTGATGGCTCCGTGGCGGGTGCTCGCGCGACCGGGGCGGATCGCACGGGCACGGGCACGGGACGCGGCGACAAGGGTCGTGCCTCGTCGCACCCTCAGGCCTCTGCAGGCGACCTGGCGGGACGTGGTCGGCCAGCTGCGGGATCGCCGGATGGCCGCTGCCGAACGTCGGCGCAGCCGCACAGCTCCGAGCGAGCTGGAGCTCGCGGAGCTCGCCGCCCTGCGGCGCAGGCGGCGGGCAGCGCTCACGACGGTCCTGGTCGCTGCCGCTGTGGTGGACCTGGTGGTGCTGGGCACCTGGATCTCGCAGGTGGTGGGCGGGGCCCGCCTCGCCGGCGGCAGCCTGCTGTTCGGTGACGCCGGTCGGCGCGACCTCGTCGCGGAGGCGACGTCGTGGTGGGTCAGCGGAGGCTTCGGTGACGCCGCGCCGCCCGATCCTTTCCTCGGCGCCCTTGTCCCGCTGACGGCTGTGGTCGGGACCGCCGGCCGCGCTGCTGCCGTTGTGCTGCTGGGATCGTTGCTGCTCGCCGCGGTCGGCGCCTGGTTCGCTGCGGGCGCGGCGACCCGATCGCTGCTCCTGCGGGCGTGGGCGGTGCTCGTCTGGACCGCCGCCCCCGCTCTGCTGGTCTCCGTCGAGCAGGTGCGGCTGGGGGCCGTCCTGGCACACGCAGTCGTCCCGTGGTTCGCGCTCGGACTGGCGCGCGGCGTGGGAGCAGCGCAGACGGACCTGGTGGAGTCCGGCTTGGTGGGCGCCGCACGGCTGAAGCCGCGCGACGGCGCGGGTGCGCAGGCGGAGGCCACCGAGCGGGACGAGGCGGAGGCCACCGAGCGGGCGGCCCACGAGGCGGCGGCGCCTCGCGCCGGGGTCCGGGTCGTGACCGCCGAACCGTCGCTCGCCGCGGCTGCGGGCGCCGCCCTCGCCTTCGCGGTACTCACCGCCGCTGCACCCGTCCTGCTGCCGGCCGGCCTGCTCGTGCTGCTCGCGGTCGGGCTCGTGGTCCGTCGGCGGGGCCGGCTCCTCTGGCTGCCACTGCCCGCCCTCGCCCTGCACGGCCCGGTCCTGGTCGAGGCGGCGACGCACTGGCGGGACGGAGGTTGGCGGCTGCTGCTCGCGGAGCCGGGGATGCCGCTCGCCGCCGAACCCGCCGCGCCGTGGCAGCAGCTGTTGGGCTGGCCGGTTCAGCCCCGTTCCTGGACCGCCCTGCCCTGGCCGGAGGCGGTCGGGGCCGCGCTGCCGCTGGTGGCCACCGGGGTGGTCCTGCTCTTGGCGCTGCCGGCTCTGCTGCACCGCCCGCCGCGGGGGCGGGCAGCACGCATCGCCTGGATCACCGTTGCGGTCGGGACGGCCGCCGCGCTGGCGTCCACGCGCGCCGTCTCGGGTGTGGCCGAGACGACGGAGGGTGCCCGGCTGGCCGCCTCTTCGGCGGCTCCCGGCATCAGCCTTGCCCTCGCAGGCGCTCTTGCCGCTGCCCTGGTGGCGCTCAGCGGGCTGCGCGCGGCACTGGCCCGCCACTCCTTCGGGTGGCGTCAGGTGCTCTCGGGACTGCTGGTCCTGCTCGCCGTGCTCGGACCGGGTGTCACGCTGGGCGTCTGGGTGGCCCGGCACGACATCGCCCTCACCGCGACGGACGTCCCGGTGGTGCCGGCGATCGGTCGGCAGATGCAGGAGTCCGGTGGGCTGCGGGTGCTCGCGCTGGAGCCCACCGGCGACGGTGTGGTGGCGACGGTGCTGCGCGCGGACGGGCGGCAGCTCACCGACAGCTCGCGCGTCCTTCAGATCCGCTCGACCCTGGGCGCACCGGCGGATCCGGCCCAGTCGGAGGTCGCCGGACTGGCCGCCCGCCTGGCCGTCGGCGCCTCCAGCGACGTCTCCGCCGACCTGGACGCGCTCGGCATCGGCGCCGTCCTGGTGCCACCCGGCGAGGACGCCGAGCGCGCGGTCCTGGCGGGTCGGCTCGATGCCACGCCGGGTCTCGAGCGCGTGACGGCGACGGCGTCGGGCACCATCTGGCGTTCGGGCGGCCTCGCAGCCGGCACGGCGGGGTGGGCCCGCGTGCTCGACGCCACCGGCGACACCACGGGCGAGGTGCTCGACGTGCTCCCGGCGGGAGCGGAGCCGGGGCTCGACGTCGAGCTGGCTGCCGGGGACGGCCCCCGACTCCTGGTGCTCGCCGAGCGCTCGGACGCCGGCTGGCACGCGCGCTTGGACGGGCAGCGTCTCCGCGCGGTCGAGACCACATGGCGCCAGGCCTTCGAGCTCCCCGCGGAGGGTGGCCACCTGGTGGTCGAGCACGCGCCGGCCATGCGGACGCCCTGGTTGATCCCGCAGGCGGTCCTGCTGCTGGTCACGGTCCTGCTCGCGGTTCCGGTACGACGCCGACGAGGAGGTCAGCGATGAAGGTCCTCGCGATCCTCGGGCGCTCGACCTGGGCGCTCCTGGTCCTGGCCCTGACCGGTGCGGTCGTGCTGGCCGGCATCCGGTTCCCGACGCCGGCCACACCTGCGGTGCCACCCGAGTCGGTGCAGGTGCCCGCCCCTGGGACGGTGCTGGTGTGCCCGGGGCCGATCCGCCTGCCGACCGAGCTGGACCCGGGGGCGGACGTCTCCTACGATCCGCAGTTCGACACGGCACCGATCGCTTCGGTCACCCAGCTCGCCGCGATCACCGCCCGGCCTGGCACCGGGGGTGCGGCGGAGGGCGTCATCCGGGGGTTGACGGGCGGGCCGGACCTGGCCCGGGTGATCGAGGGCGTCGGTGGGACACGTCTGAACGACCCAACCGCTGCGCTCGTGATCCGGGCCGATGCCGTCGACGGGGTGCCCGCATGGGTTGCCGGCGCGCTGAACGTCCGCACCGACGACGGGGACCTGCGTGGCCTCGTCGCGGCAGCCTGCCAGCTCCCCGCCGCGCAGACCTGGCTGGTCGGCGGCGGCACGGAGCTGGGGACCAGCGCACGGCTGGTGCTGCAGAACCCTGGCGTGACGCCGGCAACGGTGACGGTCCGGATGTGGGGGGCGAGCGGACCGGTCGAGGTCGCCGGCACGCCGGAGTACCTGGTCCCGCCCGGTAGCGAGCGGGTGGCGCTCCTGGAGGGCATCGCGGCCGAGCAGCGGCACGTGGTGGTGCAGACGTCGGCCGTCGGTGGCTTGGTCACGGCCTACCTGCAGGACAGCCGGATGCGCGGGCTGGTTCCGGCCGGCGTCGACGACGTGGTGGGCGGGCAGCCTCCTGCCCTCCAGCAGGTGGTGCCCGGTGTGGTGGTCGTCGAGAGCGTCGCGGCCGACGCCGACCCGGGTGCGCTGCGCGTGCTCGCTCCCGGTGCGGAGGGTGGCGCCGTCGAGGTGACCCTGCTGGGAGCAGCCGGACCGGTCAGCATCCCGGGTGCGAACGCCGACCTGGAGCCAGGGGCGGTGCTGGACATCCCGCTCAGCGGGCTCCCCGCCGGCAGCTACACGGCGGTGGTCACGGCCGACGTCCCGGTGGTGGCGGGCGCGCTGCTGATGCGCGGCGCGACGGGCGAGGCGGACGAGCGGCCTTCGGAGCTCGCCTGGGCGCCGTCGGTGGCGCTGGGCCGGGCCGGACCGCTCGCGCTGCCCGACGGCGCGACCGGTCAGCTGCTGCTGGCCGTCGTGTCGCAGGAGGGCAGCCGAGGGCGGTCGACGGTGACCATCGAGGCTCAGGGTTCCGATGGAACAACGGTCGTCGAGCGACGAGTACCCGAGGGCAGCACTGTCGCGTTGCCCCTCGCGGACCTCGCCGACGGCATCAGCGGCCTCGTGGTCCGCACCGAGGACGAGCGGATCGCCTGGGCGGTGGTCCTGGAGTCCGACGACATGGTCTCGGTGCTGGCTCCGGTGCCGCCCCGCACACCCCAGCCGCAGGTGGCCGTACAGGTGCGCTGATCAGCTGCGGGAGCCGTTGCGGCTGAGTGCTCGTTGGCGCTCATGCCGCAGTCCTGTCTTGCGACGGGACGGTCCCGGTCTGACCCGCAGTGGCGGTGCCGGGTTGACGTTTCACAGCCACCTGCCGGGCGAGCCCGGTCTTCTGGTCGGCTCCACGTCCGGTTAGGGTCTCCGGGCCACTCCCGGCGACCATGGTCTCACCAAGGGCGGCGAGGTTGCGTGCGGCGTTGACGTCCCGATCCAGGGCGAGACCGCACTGGGTGCACACGTAGGTTCGTTCGGACAGGGCGAGCTTGGCTTTCACCGCGCCGCATGCCGAACAGGTCTTGGAGGAGGGGAACCACCGGTCGACCACGATCAGGCGACCGCCGCGCCATTCGGTCTTGTACTCGAGCTGTCGGCGGATCTGGGCGAACGAGGCGTCCGCGACGTGCCGGGCCAGTCGCCGGTTCTTGACCATCCCGGCGACGTGCAGGTCTTCGATCACCACAGTGCCGTACGTGCGGGCGATGTCGGTGGTCAGCTTGTGGATCGAGTCCTTCCGGACGTCGGCGACCCGGCCCTGTGCCTTCCCGAGCGCGGCGGCCGCGCGGCGCCACCGGTTCGACGGCGCCTGGCGGCGGCGCGTGCCCGGGTCGTAGGGGCCCTGCCTGCGGGAGGCGGTGCGGGACAGGCGCCGGACCTTGCCCAGCGCCGTTGACAGGTGCCTCGGGTTGGGAATCTCGGTCCCGTCCGACAGCACCGCCAGGGTCTTGATCCCCAGGTCGACGCCGACCACGGCGCCGGGGTCAGACGGTGCCGGGCGGGACACCTCGGTGTCGACGGTGAACGAGACGAACCATCGGCCGCGTTCGTACCGGGCTGTCGCCGACAGGACCCGCGACCGGCCCGATTCCACGTCGGCAACCAGTCCGGTCGCGTCCTCGTGGAGCTTGACCCGGCCGATCCGGGGCAGGATGGCGTGCCGGGTCTCGCAGCGGATGGCCCCGGTCGTGAACCGGATCGACGGCCGGGCCTTGTGCTTGGACTTGAACCGGGGGAAGGCGACCGGCTTGCCCTTCCGCTTCCCTTTGCGGGACTCACCCCAGTTCTTCAACGCGCGGGCGAGGGCGTCCAGGCCGGTGTTGAACGCCTCCTTCGAGCACTCGGCCCACCACGGGGCGACGGTGTCCTTGACGGCGTTCCAGTCCTTGCGCAGCGAGTACAACGACCACGAGATCGACGCCGTCAGATCCTCCCCGGTGATCCCGTAGGTGCCCTCGGCCACCCGTTGGTCCATGACCGCCTTGACCCGGGCCAGGCCCCAGTTGAACGCCACCCGCGCCGCACCGGCATGGGACCGCAGGGCGCGTTCCTGAGCCGGGGTCGGGTCCAGGGCGAACCGGTAGGCGAGCAGGGTCATGACGGGTCCTCCGCCGTAGCGGCCGCGACGGCCCGCGCGGCCCGGTTCGCCGCTGCCCGCCGCCCGTACAGGCGGGCGCACAACGAGGTCAGGATCTCGGTCACGTCACGCACCAGGTCGTCGTCCACCTCGCCCGGGTCCACGACCAACAACCTACGACCGGACGCCGACATGGCGGCCTCGACGTACTCGGCGCCGAACCTGGCGAACCGGTCCCGGTGCTCCACCACGACCGTCGACACGCCCTTGTCCCCCAGCAAGGCCAGGAACTTGCGTCGATGCCCGTTCAACGCCGACCCCACCTCGGTCACCACCCGGTCCACCGACAGGTGCTGCCCGGTCGCCCACTGCGTGACCCGGGCGACCTGCCGGTCCAGGTCCGACCGCTGATCCACCGACGACACCCGCGCATACACGACGGTCGCGCCGGTGTCCTTCGATCCGGTGACGGGCGCCCCGATCAGGATCAGGCCACCGACCCGGTAGGCGGGTACCGGCAGGGTCCCCGCGGCGTACCAGCGGCGGGCGGTCACGTAGGCGACGCCCTGCTCAGCAGCCCACTCCTTCAAGTTCACACCAGCACCATAGCGCGCCGAAGAACACCATAGAACGCTGTAGGCTCAGCAGGTAAAATCCCTGGCGGCTCGACGCAGCTCCAGCGCCTGACGAACGCCGAGCCCTGCCCGCAGCGCCACCCGCAACGGCCACTGGTACCAGCGGTGGTACCGGCGCATCAGGTAGCGGACGGCGCTGGTGTGGTGTGCGCGGATCATCGATGCCGGTCGCTCCCGCCAGGACGTCCCGCCCACGTGGGTCACCTTGGCCGACGGCGCGTACACGTTGGTCCAGCCGCGCTTGCCCAGCCGCTCATTCAGGTCGAGGTCCTCGAAGAACATGAAGTAGCCCTCGTCGAAGCCACCGACGGCCTCGAACGCCTCCCGGCGCAGCAGCAGGCACGCGCCGGACAGCCAGTCGGCCGGGCATTCCGCTCCTTCGGTCACTCCGCCCCCGGTGCCCCGGTGGTATGCCCGGGTCCATGGGTTCTGGGGCCACACCCGGGCCAGCAGCGCGTGGGCGATGCCCTGCACCAGTGACGGGAAGGCTCGTGCGGACGGGTACGGCGTGCCGTCCTGGTTGAGCAGCAGCGGCCCGACGGCGCCCGCACCGGCCCGCTCACCGGCCTCGACGAGCAGGTCGAGGGCTCCCTCGTGCCACACGATGTCGGGGTTGGCCACGACGAGCCACGGCTGACCGGCGCCTCGGGCGCCCACGTTGGCAGCGGCCCCGTAGCCGAGGTTGTGCCCGGGGACCACGAGCCGGGCGCCGTGGCGTCGCGCGACGTCGTCCGCGACCGTGTGGTCCGCGCCGTTGTCGACGATCACCAGCTCGGCCGGCGACGCCGTCGCGGCACGGAGCGACTCGGCGAAGTCCTCCAGCTCGGGGCCGGGGTGATAGGTCACGCACACCACGCGGACGGCCGTGCCTGAGGTCATGAGGGGCACCCTAGCGCCGGGCTCAGGCGTGGTAGCGCGGGTCGACCTCCTCCGGACGGCGGCCGATCACGTGCGCCACCTGCTCCACCAGCACGTCGCGGACCAGCTCGGCCAGGTCGGACTCGTCCAACGCCCGGATCTCCACCGGTCGCCGGTACACCACGATGCGCGCCGGCATGCCGGCATCGGCTGGGAAGCACCGGCCGAGGGGTACGCCGCCGTGCTCCCATGGCGCGGGCGCCGACGGTGGCACCTCTTCGACGGCGAACTCGGTGCCCTCGAGCTGGCGCGCCCAGCGCTGCTCGAGCCGCTCCACCGCGTCAAGGACGTGGTCGTCGAAGCGCTCAGCGCGCGTGCGGTAGCCCGGCAGGTTCGGCGGGATCACCGGACCCCGCAGGCCGCGTCCGCGCCGATCCCGCCGCCGCGCGGGCAGGGGCCTTCCCGGCACAGGGCGTAGACGTCTCACACGGCCACTGTACGACGGGGCAGGCGCCCACCGCGGGCGGCTGCGAGCCCGGTCGGAGCAGGCCGGACACCCGCGCGGCGTGGTGTGGGACGCCTTGTCGGCGCGGCCAGGTAGCCTCGTTGGTTGTGAGGTCCGGTCGCCAGTGCTCGCGCAGCGCCTGTTCGCGCCCTGCCGTCGCGACCCTGACCTACGTCTACTCCGACTCGACGGCCGTGCTCGGGCCGCTGGCCCAGCTCGCCGAGCCGCACTCCTACGACCTGTGCAGCGAGCACGCCGGCGGGCTCACCGCTCCGCGGGGCTGGGAGGTCGTGCGGTTGATGCCCGAGTTCATCCCGACCGGGCCGAGCCCGGACGACCTGGTCGCCCTCGCCGAGGCCGTCCGCGAGGCGGGACGCCCGCGAACAACCGCCGCGCCCGAACCGATGGACCGTGCTGATGGCGTGCGCCGGGGGCATCTGCGGGTGCTGCCCGGGGAGAGGGCCTGACCGGTGGTCGGTTCACCGGACGATGCCGCGTCCCCTTCCGGGCGGACGCCGGACAGCTGCGGGGCCTGCGGCAGCGAGGCACTGACCCGGCTGCCGATGGTGCTGACCGACGGCACGGAGGTGACGTTCATCAACTGCCACGCCTGTGAGGCCCGGGAGTGGTTCGTCGCCCGGCCCGACGGCACGTGGCAGATCATGCCGATCGAGGACGTGCTCCAGCGCTCGGCGCGACGCCGCTGACCGGACATCGATCGGGCATCTGGCCGTCGGTTCACTAGGCTGCGTGCATGACTGACGCGACTGCTCTGAGGGACCTGATCAAGGCGTACGACGTCCGCGGCGTGGTGCCTGAGCCGTTCAGCACCGAGGTCGCGCGGGCGATCGGTGCGGCGTTCGCGGAGGTTGTGGTGACACCCTCCGGCGGCCGGACCGCCGTGATCGGGCGCGACATGCGGTCCTCCGGACCTGCGCTGGTTGAGGCCTTCGCCGACGGGCTCACCGCACGCGGCGTCGACGTCGTGCTGATCGGTCTCTGCTCGACCGACGGGCTCTACCACGCCTCCGGCGCGCTTCGCTTCCCCGGTGCGATGTTCACCGCGAGCCACAACCCGGCGCAGTACAACGGGATCAAGATGTGCCACGCGGGCGCCCGGCCGGTGGGTCAGGACACCGGACTCGAGGACATCCGCCGGCTGGCGGGGCGGTTCCTGCGCGAGGGTCTGCCCACCGCTGCCGATCAGCCGGGCACCGTCACCGAGCGGGAGATGCTCCCCGAGTACGCGGCGTTCCTGCGCTCGCTGGTCGACCTGAGCGGGATCCGCCCGCTGAAGGTGGTCGTGGACGCCGGCAACGGCATGGCGGGGCTGACCGCACCGGCCGTGCTCGGCGAAGCGGTGGGGCTGCCTGCGCTGCCCCTCGACGTGGTCGACCTGTACTTCGAGCTGGACGGCTCGTTCCCCAACCATGAGGCCAACCCGCTGGAGCCCAAGAACCTGGTCGACCTCCAGACAGCGGTGGTGGCCAACGGCGCCGACATCGGCCTGGCCTTCGACGGCGACGCCGACAGGTGCTTCGTGATCGATGAGCGGGGTGCACCGGTCAGCCCGTCGGCGGTCACCGCGCTGGTCGGTCTGCGCGAGGTCGCGCGGGAGCTGGCGGCCGGCCGCACCCCCACCGTGATCCACAACCTGATCACCTCCCGGGCGGTGCCGGAGCTGCTGCAGGCGGCCGGGGCCCGGACGGTCCGGACGCGGGTGGGGCACTCGTTCATCAAGGCGCAGATGGCCGAGAACAACGCCGTCTTCGGTGGTGAGCACAGTGCCCACTACTACTTCCGCGACTTCTTCTTCGCCGACACCGGGATGCTGGCCACTCTGCACGTGCTGGCCGCGATGGCCGAGGCGCAGCGGCCCGACGGCAGCCCGATGGCGCTCTCGGAGCTGGCCGACGCCTACGAGCTGTACGTCGCCAGCGGCGAGATCAACTCCCGGGTGGCGGACGTGGCGGCCGCCCGGCACCGTGTGCTCGACGCCTACGTGACCCGCCAGGGGGCGGGTCCGGTGATCGTCGACGAGCTCGACGGGGTGACCGTCTCGCACTGGGACGGCAGCCCGCGCTGGTGGTTCAACCTGCGGGCCTCCAACACCGAGCCGCTGCTGCGGCTGAACGTCGAGGCGGCGGACGAGGACGTGATGGTCAAGGTGCGCGACGACGTCCTTGCCCTGGTGCGGGCCGACCAGGCGGCGGACGGGACCGGAGGCGCGTGATGCAGCCGTGGGTGCGCGACATCCTGCGCTGCCCGGCGTGCGGGTCGCCGCTGCGGGACGCCACCCGGGCAGACGGCGCTGCCGAACTCATTTGCATCGGTGAGGCGTGCGCGCTGGCCTACCCGGTCCGCGACGGCATCCCGGTGCTGCTGGTCGACGAGGCCTACCCGGCCTCGGGGACGGTCTGAGTGTCGACTTCGGGCAACCAGAAGGCGATCATCGCGGCGCTCAGCGCCAACATCGGGATCGCGGTGACCAAGTTCGTCGCGTTCCTGCTAACCGGGTCCAGCTCGATGCTGGCCGAGTCCGTGCACTCCGTCGCAGACTCCGCCAACCAGGCCCTGCTGCTCATCGGCGGCCGCCGGGCGCGCCGTGCAGCGAACCCGGCGCACCCGTTCGGCTTCGGACGCGAGCGGTACATCTACTCGTTCATCGTCGCCATCGTGCTGTTCAGCATCGGTGGCCTGTTCGCCCTCTACGAGGCCTGGCACAAGTGGCAGGAGGCGCACGGGATCGAGTCATGGCACTGGGTTCCGGTCGTCGTGCTGCTGGCCGCCATCGTGATGGAGGGCCTGTCGCTGCGCACCGCGATCCGGGAGTCCAACCGCGTGCGCGGCAAGCAGTCGTGGGTCTCGTTCGTGCGCAACGCCAAGGCACCGGAGCTGCCGGTCATTCTGCTGGAGGACTTCGGGGCGCTGCTCGGCCTGGTGCTGGCCCTGTTCGGCGTCGGCCTCACCCTGATCACCGGCAACGGCCGCTGGGACGCCGTCGGCACCGCCTGCATCGGTCTGCTGCTCGTGGTGATCGCCTTCATCCTGGCGATCGAGACCAGGTCCCTGCTGCTGGGGGAGTCGGCCCGCACGGAGGACGTCGCAGCCATCGAGAGAGCGCTGCTGGGCGAGGGCGTCACGTCGGTCATCCACCTGCGGACCCTGCACCTGGGGCCGGAGGAGCTGCTGGTCGCCGCGAAGATCGAGGTCCCACCGGCGGAGACGGCCGCGGAGGTGGCCCACGCGATCAACGCCGCGGAGCAGCGCATCCGGGCGGCCGTGCCGATCGCCTCGCTGATCTACCTTGAGCCCGACCTGCGGAATGCACCGGGCGTCGGTGTGCAGCCTGGCTCGCCGCGGTGACGCGCCTGTGCGCCCTCCGTCGCGTAGCATGGGAACTGCTTGGCGCAGGTGATGCCGCTGGCCCGGAGGGGCCGCGCCGGGCAGATGAACGGACCGCTGCAGCGCGTTCGCGCTGCCCGGACGACGTCCCCTACCTGCCCGTGGCGCCTGGCGCGCACCGCACACCCGAGGTGAATCATGTCCCACACGTTCGATGAGTTTCCCGGCCGCTTCAAGGTCCGTGACCTGACTCTCGCTGAGGCCGGCCAGCACCAGATCCGCCTGGCCGAGCACGAGATGCCCGGCCTGATGGCGTTGCGCGCCGAGTACGCGACGAGCCAGCCGCTGGCCGGCGCCCGGATCGCCGGCTCCCTGCACATGACCGTGCAGACGGCGGTGCTGATCGAGACCCTCACCGACCTCGGTGCGCAGGTCCGGTGGGCGTCCTGCAACATCTTCTCCACCCAGGACGAGGCCGCGGCCGCCGTGGCGGTCGGCCCGCACGGGACGCCGTCAGAACCGCAGGGTGTCCCCGTCTTCGCCTGGAAGGGCGAGTCACTGGATGAGTACTGGGAGTGCACCGAGCAGATCCTCGCGTGGGACGGCGTCGACGGCCCGACCCTGATCCTGGATGACGGCGGCGACGCCACCCTCCTGGTGCACAGCGGCGTCGAGTACGAGGCGGCCGGTTCGGTGCCCCCGGACGGCCAGCCGGGTGACCCCGGCTACTCGGTGGAGCACAACGTCGTCCTCGGCGTGCTGCGCCGGTCGCTGGCCGCCGACCCCCAGCGCTGGACCCGGATGGCCGCGGGCATCCAGGGGGTCAGCGAGGAGACGACCACCGGCGTGCACCGGCTCTACCAGCTGGCCGAGGCCGGTCAGCTGCTGTTCCCGGCCATCAACGTCAACGACTCCGTCACCAAGTCCAAGTTCGACAACCGGTACGGCATCCGGCACTCCCTGCCCGACGGGATCAACCGCGCGACGGACGTCCTGATCGGTGGCAAGGTCGCGTTCATCGCCGGCTACGGCGACGTTGGCAAGGGCGCTGCGGAGGCGCTGCGCGGCCAGGGGGCACGGGTCGTGGTCTCCGAGATCGACCCGATCTGCGCGCTGCAGGCCGTGATGGACGGCTACCAGGTGGCCAAGCTCGACGACTTCGTCGCGGTCGCCGACTTCTTCATCACGACCACCGGCAACCGGGACGTCATCACGAGCGAGCAGATGGCCGCGATGAAGGACAAGGCAGTGGTCGGCAACATCGGTCACTTCGACAACGAGATCGACATGGCCGGGCTGGCGACGATCCCGGGGATCGTTCGCACGCAGATCAAGCCGCAGGTGCACGAGTGGACGTTCCAGGCGACCGCCGACCACGGCGCGCACTCGGTGATCGTGCTCTCCGAGGGTCGTCTGCTGAACCTGGGGAACGCGACGGGCCACCCGTCCTTCGTGATGAGCAACTCGTTCTCCAACCAGGTGATCGCCCAGGTCGAGCTGTTCTGCAACGGTGACGCCTACCCGGTGGGTGTGCACCGCCTGCCGAAGGTCCTCGACGAGAAGGTCGCCCGGCTGCACCTGGACGCCCTGGGCGTCCGGCTCACCGAGCTGTCGAAGAACCAGGCCGAGTACATCGGCGTCGACGTGGCGGGGCCGTACAAGCCCGAGCACTACAGGTACTGATCCGCGCCGCGGGGCGCCCTCGGCGGCGCCCCGCGAGCCGAGGCCCGCGAGCCGCCATACTCGGGTGATGGACCGTCGGCGGCGGATGACGTCGTGCCTGATGGTGGGCCTGCTGGTGGCCGCGTCCGCGGCGTGCGGCGCGCCGGAGGGCATGCGGGCCGGGCTGTCCGGTGCCGCTCGAGGACCTGCGCTACGTGACCTTCACGTACCTGGACTTCGAGGACCAGGTCCGCACCGGGGAGGTCGTGGTGCACGCCGACGTGGCTGAGGCCATCGTCGACGTCTTCGCCGCCCTGTTCGCCGCGCGGTACCCGCTGCGCCAGGTGCGCCTGGTCGACGACTTCGGGGTCGACGACACGACCTCCATGGCGGCCGACAACACCTCGGCGTTCAACTGCCGGGCGATCACCGGCGGCACAGCCTGGTCCGAGCACGCCTACGGGCGGGCGATCGACGTCAACCCGGTGGAGAACCCCTACGTCCTCGGGACGCACGTGGCACCGAGCGCCGGGCGGGACTTCGCCGCCCGGCGGGAGGCGCCGGGTGTGATCCAGGCGGACGACGTCGTGGTCCGGGCCTTCGCGGCGGCGGGCTGGCAGTGGGGCGGGTACTGGGCGAGCCCGATCGACTACCAGCACTTCTCGGTGAACGGCCGCTGAGCCGACCGGGCGTGCCGTCGTCGCCCGGCGGCGGGCGGCCTCAGTCGACAGGGTCCGGTACCGCGTGCGGCAGACGGCGCAGCAGCGCTCCCTCGCTCATCGCGGCCTGGGCGCCCTTGAGCGCGTGCGCGTACTCACGGTCCCGCCGCTCGGCCAGCACCGCTGCCATGAAGCGCTCCGGGTGGGTGCCCAGCGGTGGCCCGGGCGCGACGTACGGCTCCATCTCCGAGGCGAGCGTGACCGCCAGGTGGGCGCGGGAGCCGGGGTGCAGGCTGCCGGCACGTCCCAGCAGCTGACGGGCCCGCAGGGCCAGGCCGTCCGGCAGGCGCCTGATGTCGGCCGAGTGCGCCCACACCGCCAGCTCCAGGGGCATCATGACCGGCGGCAGAGCCCGCTGGCCGCCGCGCACCCGTACCGCGTAGGTGCCGGCCAGCATGTCGCCCAGCCGCTTGCCCTTGGGGTGCACCAGCGCGGTGATCAGAGCAACAGAACCCATAGTCAGCCAGAGCTCGAGGACGCCGGTGAGGGCCCGGATGATCGCGTGGCGGGCTCGGATCGGTCCGCCGTCGTCCCGGACGATCCGGATACCCGCCGCCAGCTTGCCGACCGAGCGACCCCGGGTGAGCGCCTCGACGGTCGCCGGGATGATCACGAAGACGGTGACGGTGGCGGCGATCACGAGCGCAGCGCCCGCGGCCGGGTCGGCCGCGCCGCCGGCCACTGCGACGATCATGACAAGGCCGTAGAACACGGTGCCGAGCACCAGGGCGTCGAGCAGGGCCCCGAGCATCCGGGTGGCGAACGAGGCCGGTCGGGCGTCGATCACGACGCCTTCACCGAGGAGGATCTCGTCCTGCACGGGGGGATCCTCCCACAGCGCCCCGTCGGTCACCGGATCGCCGGACGGCCGGACCTCGCTCGGGCACTTGAGGTCGGCCCTCCGGCTGTCGATGAGGACTGGAGTCAGGGAGGAACCGACGATGAGCACAGGGTGGACGCCCGAACCCGCGCACGACGACACACCGCCGCTGCCGTACACCGGGCCGTACTCCGCGCCGTACGGCGGCCCGTCCGGGGCTCCGGCCGGTTCCCCCGCGCCCGCCCCGTACGGGGCGGGGGTGCCCCGGGTGGTCGGTGCGCCACCGCCGTACGCGGCGCTCCCGCCGTACCAGGCGTCGTCCTTGGGCCCAGCCGACGGGCCGCCGCCGCGCCGCGGCCTGTCGGCCGGCGCGATCATCATCATCGTGCTCGGGTCGTTCCTTGCGGTCATGGTCCTGGCAGCCATCGCGGTCCCGGTCTTCCTCAACCAACGGGAGGTGGCCGCCGACCAGCCGGGTGCGGCGCCGGTCAACTTCGACCGGACCGGTTGTGCCGATCTGGCCACCGGTGCCGTGCGGTTCTCACGCGACGTCGAGTACCCGGGCGACCCGTTGCTCACCTCGGTCGAGGACCTCGTTCTGCTCGAGGACGAGCGCGCGGACCTTCGGGTCCCGCTCGCCGGGGAGTACGAGTTCGTCATGCCGTGCACCGGGACCGGCACCTGGGAGGACGGTTCCGTCGCCCCAGTGGTCCTGGAGCTGTTGATGGACGCGGACAGAATGGGCTTGATCAACTACGGCCTCCAGTGACCCCGGAGCCGACGACGGGTGTGGCAGGCTAGGCGGCCGTGGACCTCGATGCGTTCTCCGCCGTGCACGGGTCGGCCTGGGAGCGCCTGAACACGCTCGCGTCGCGACGGCGCCTGAGCGGCGCGGAGAGCGACGAGCTGGTCCGGTTGTACCAGGAGGTCGCTACCCACCTGTCGACGGTGCGCTCGGTCGCCCCTGACCCCGCGGTGGTCTCGCGGCTCTCGGACATCCTGGGGCGGGCCCGGGCGGCCATCGCCGGTGCGCACGACCCCGCGCTGTCCGACGTCGCGCGGTTCCTGGTGCTCTCCTTGCCTGCGGCCCTGTACCGGATCCGCTGGTGGACGGTCGGTGTGATGCTCGTGTCCCTCGTTGTCAGTGTCGTCGCGGGCATCCACGTGTTCACCAGCCCCGAGGCCCAGGCCGCGATCGGGTCACCGGGCGAGCTGCGCACGATCGCAGAAGAGACGTTTGCCAGCTACTACTCCGAGAACCCGGCTGGCAGCTTCGCCGCCCTTGTGTGGACCAACAACGCGTGGATCGCCGCGCAGTGCGTGGCGTTCGGGATCACCGGGTTCTGGCCGGTCATGGTGCTGTTCCAGAACGCGGCATGGGTCGGCGCCATGGGAGCGGTGCTGGCCCTGCATGACGGCCTGGGCATCTTCTTCCAGCTGATCCTGCCGCACGGCCTGCTCGAGCTGACCGCCATCTTCGTCGCCGGCGCCGCGGGCTTGAAGATCTTCTGGAGCATGATCGATCCCGGTGGCCGGCCGCGTGGGCAGGCCCTCTCGGAAGAGGGGCGGTCCCTCTTCACGGTGGCGATCGGGCTGGTGGGGGTGCTGGCCGTGTCCGGGCTGATCGAGGCCTTCGTGACGCCGTCGTCGCTGCCCTGGTGGCTGAAGATCGTGATCGGCGCGCTGGCGCTCGCGGCCTTCTGGACGTACGTGCTGGTGGTGGGCCGACGGGCCGTCCGCGCGGGCGAGACCGGCGACCTCCGGGTGGACGACAACGTCGACACGCTCCCGGTCGTCGGCTGAGCGATCGGGGCCCGCGCTCTACAGCCGGCCTGCGGCCTTCAGAGCCAGATAGCAGTCGGCCAGCCGCGGGGCCAGGTCGTCCGGCAGGGCGTCGACCACCTCGACCCCGCGCTGGCGCAACCGGAGCGCGACGGCAGCGCGCTCGAGCTCGGTGCGCTCGGCAGCCGCGGCGTCGAACACCTCGGCGGCGGACTCGCGGCCGGTCCGTAGCCGCGCCACCTCGGGGTCGGCGACCGACGCCAGCACCACCACGTGGTCGTGCGCCAGCGGCCCCACAACGGGCAGCAGACCGTTCTCCACGGCGGAGGGTTCCAGGGCAGTGAGCAGGACGACGAGCGACCGCCGGGACAGCCGCTGCTGGACGGTCCCCACGATGCCGGGCCAGTCCGCCTCAACCAGCGCGGGCTCCACCGGGGCCAGTGCGTCGGCGAGGGCGGGCAGCAGGCGTGGGCCGTTCGCCCCGGCCACCTGGGAGCGGATCCGGCGGTCGAACGCGATCAGATCCACCCGGTCGCCCGCGCGGGCCGCGAGCGCGGAGAGCAGCAGGGCCGCCTCGATCGATGCGTCGATCCTGGGTAGGTCGCCGATCCGGGCGGCCGAGGTCCGGGCGGTGTCCAGCACGATCATCACGCGCCGGTCCCGCTCCGGACGCCAGGTGCGGACCACCACCTCGGAGCGCCGCGCGGTGGCCCGCCAGTCGATCGACCGGACGTCGTCGCCGATCACGTACTCGCGCAGGGAGTCGAACTCGGTCCCGGCACCGCGGACCTGGACGGCCGTGCGCCCGTCCAGCTCGCGCAGCCGCGCCAGCCGGCTGGGCAGGTGGCGACGCGACGCGAACTCGGGCAGCACGCGCAACCGACCCGGGACACTCAGGCTGACCTGTCGGGCGGCGAGCCGCATCGGGCCGAAGGAGCGCAGGGTCACCCGGTCCGCGTACCGGTCACCCCGGCGGGTGGGGCGCAGCGGCGTCACCAGGCGCCGTGACTCCCCGTCCGGCAGGTCCACTGCGTGCCGGTTCGACGTCGCGCCCGCCGACGGCTGCCACGCGTCCCGGACCAGGGCTCGCAGCCGCCGCCCGGACCGGTTGGTGACCGTCAGCGTCGAGCGGGTCTGCTCGGTCAGGCGCACCGACGGCGGAACGTTGCGCTGGACCGCGAGCAGGCGCGGGGACGCCGCGAGCGCGACGTCCACCGAGCACGCCAGCACGACCAGCAGCGCCCAGGCGAGGATCACCAGGGTCACCGGCACCAGCAGCACCGGGACGACGCCCAGTGCGGTCAGGACGACCGCCCGCCAGGTGATCGCCATGGCTCAGCGGGGGACCGGGACGGACGCCAGCACGGTGTCCAGCACGCTCTCGGCCGTCACGCCCTCGAGCTCCGCCTCGGCGCGGAGCTGGACCCGGTGGCGCAGGGTCGGGTGGGCGAGCGCCTTGACGTCGTCCGGCGTCACGTAGGTCCGGCCGGAGAGCCAGGCCCAGGCCCGGGAGGTGGCCAGCAGCGCCGTCGCGCCACGTGGGGACACCCCGAGCGACAACGACGGCGACTGGCGCGTCGCGCGGCAGATGTCGACGACGTAGCCGAGCACCTCGGGCGCCACCTGCACGTGCGCGATCTTCGCGCGTGACCGCGCCAGCTGGTCCGCGTCGGTGACCGGGTGCACACCCGCCGCTGCGAGGTTGCGTGGGTCGAAGCCGTTCGCGTGCCGGCGCAGCACCTCGATCTCGTGGACGCGGTCCGGCAGGGGCATGGTGAGCTTCAGCAGGAACCGGTCGAGCTGCGCCTCGGGCAGGGGGTAGGTGCCCTCGTACTCGATCGGGTTCTGGGTGGCGATCACCATGAACGGGTCCGGCAGCGGGCGCGGGGTGCCGTCCACCGAGACCTGCCGCTCCTCCATCGCCTCCAGCAGGGACGCCTGCGTCTTGGGCGGCGTCCGGTTGATCTCGTCGGCGAGCATGAGGTTGGTGAAGACGGGGCCCTCACGGAACGAGAACTGCGCGGTGCGGGCGTCGTAGACCAGCGATCCGGTGACGTCACCGGGCATCAGGTCAGGGGTGAACTGCACCCGCTTGGTCTCCAGGGCGAGTGCGCCGCTGAGCGCCCGGACGAGCAGCGTCTTGGCGACACCGGGCACGCCCTCGAGGAGCACGTGGCCGCGGCACAGCAGGGCGATGACCAGCCCCGTCACTGCTGGGTCCTGCCCGACGACGGCTTTGCCCACCTCCGCGCGAAGCGCGGCGAAGCCGGCCCGGAGCTCCTCGGACGGCGCGGCTGGGGGAGCCGACGTCGGGCGAGCCGTCGGCGGTGCGCTCGGTGGTGCGCTCGGTGGTGCGGTCGGCTCGGGTGGCGGCGGCGCCCAAGGGGCAGCCGCCTGCGGACCGGTGGGCACCTGGCCGGTGGGGAAAGGTTGTTCGCTCACGTGCGGTGAACCTCGCTCTCGAGCTCGTCCAGCTGTCGGGCCAGCTGCAGCAGCCCGGCGTCGTCGGTGGGTGGGGGTCCGTACAGCAGGCCGGCGACCTGCTCGATGGGGCGGCCGGTGGCCCGGGCCAACGCGTCGATCACGTCCGTCGCCCCGGCGGAACGCGGCAGGCCGACGCGGGCGGCGGCCCGACGCGCGGTGCCGGCTCGCAGGGCTGCACCGGCGTGCCCGCGGGAACGCGCCCGGCGGTAGAGGCGACCGCGGCCGAGGGTGGTCTCCGCCGCACGCACGGTGACCGGCAGCGGCTCGGTCACCACGCGCCCGAGCCGGCGGCCACGCCAGAGCGTGAGGGCCAGCACCACCAGGAGCACCTGGAGGAACAGGGCGCCGAACCAGGGTGGGAGCAGGTCGCCGAGCCCCGGGCCCGCCCCGCTGGTGCTGGTGTCGGTGTACGACGGCACGTACCAGATCAGCACCTCGTGATGGCCAAGGGTGCGCAGCAGGAGCGCGGCGTTGCCGTTCTCGGCCAGGTGGGCGTTGGTCATCAGCTCGGCATCGCCGATCACGGCCACCCGGCGGTTCGGCTGATCCACGACCGCGTACGAGCCGCCCGCGTCCCCGTTGCCGCCAGGGAAGCAGGTGATGGCATCCGAACTGCCGGCCACCAGGGTCCCGCCGGTTGCGGCGATCTCCTCGGCCGCCTGGGCATCCGGGTCGTCGCACTGGGCGGTCTGCGGCCCGCCGTCGGCACTCGTTCCGATGCCGATCGAACCGCCGGTGAGCTGTTCCAGGTGGTAGCCCACCGGGTCGATCAGCACCAGGTCCGCCTCGACCTGGGCGAGCTCGTCGAGCTGGGCGCCGAAGAGGGTGTCCGTCGAGGTGACCAGGAGGGTGGTCCCGTCGCGTGCTTCCGCGACGGCCGCGCCGAGGCTGCGGACGTACTCGATCCGGACGCCCTGGTCGCGCAAGATCTGGGCGAGTGCCCGGGCCCCCGCGTCTCCGGGGTTGTCCGGCGCGAGCGGCACGGCCGAGGTGCGAGCGGTCAGCAGGGAACTGATCAGCGCCACGGTCAGGAACACCGCCGCGACCGCGATCGGCCAGCGGGCCCGTTCCCAGCGGGTGCGAACCCGGGACGTCACCGTCGTGCCGTCGCCGATCACGGCGGTCGGGCTCGCCGGTCCCGGCTGGACCGGTGGCGGATCGGTGGGCGGTGCGATGGTCATCGGAGCGCCACCAGGACCTGTGGCTCGGTTGCGGCGGCAACCGGTCGGGTGTTCTGCACCGCGTCGTCCACCTGCCGCAGCCATGCGTCGTCGGCACGCCCCATCTCGACGTCGCCGTAGCAGACGTCATCGAACAGGCGGCTTGCGCGATGCAGGTCCGCCGCGCGGGGCGGCAGCACCTCCGCGGCCTGGACGGCGGCCTCGTGCGCGGTCCGGCCCGGGCGCTCGTCGACGACGGCGCGCTCCTCGAGAGACCTCAGGATCGCGCGGAACCGGTCGAGGACGGCCTCGCTCCACCGGCCGGCGGCCGCGAGCGCGTCGGCGCTCCTGCGGAGCTCGGCCGCCGTGCGGTTGTCGTCGACGAACACCTCGACGGAGGACCTCTGGGACCTCCGGGACCGCCGGACCGGCCCGACCACCAGGAGCGTCACCACGACGCCGACGATCACGACCGAGCCGAGGACGAGCGCAGCCGACCTGCCGTCCATGGTGCTCAGGGCGTTCTGCGCCTCGGCGAGCCTCTCCTGGATCCACCGGAGCACCACCTCGAGGAGGCTCTCGCCGTGGTGGTAGATCGGGTCGGCGAGCTCCTGCTCGGCCCAGCGTCGGGCCGTCTCGGCGTCGGGGTCGACCGGGACCTCCGTCACCACACCGGCGAGCACTGCGAGGAGCCCAGGTACCACGTCAGAAGGCCTGTCCGGTGGCCTGGGCAGTGGCCTGGGCGGCTGCCGTCTCGGCCGCACGGGCGAGCTCGACGTCCAGGCCCTCCCGGCGGATCCGGACGTCGACGTACAGCAGCGCCACCACGGCGGCCAGGAAGATCGTGGGCAGCGCATACGACAGAGCGGTCCCGACGCTGAGCAGGGCGACGTACCCGCCCGAGGTCAGGTCGCCCTGGAAGGCGAGGATGCCGATCATCGAGAACGGCACCGCCAGGATCTGGCTGGTGAAGCTGGTGACCAGCTGCGCAAGGAGATAGATGCCAAGGATCCGCCAGAAGCTGCCGCGAGTCAGACGCCACCCGCGGGCGATCGACGCCATCACCGGCACCCCCTCGAGGATCAGCACGGGAGGGACGAAGAGCAGGCGGATCTGGATCCAGAAGGTGCCGACGACCATCGCGAGCACACCGAGCAACCCCACCAGGACACCGAGGCCGGCGGCGACGCTCGAGAGCGCGACGACCAGAACGATCAGCAGCACCAATGCCACGATCGACGCCAGCCCGACCGTTGCGGAGAAGAGCACCACCGCGATCACCCGGCGCCAGTGTCGACGCCACAGGTCGGCGACGGTGATGGTCTGGCCGATCACCGACCTGCTCACGGACACGGTCAGGACGCCGCTGAGCACTGCCGTGGCGAGCAGCAGCCACGGGATCATCCCGTAGACGCCGAGGGAGGAGGCCATGGTGTCGTTGAAGCCCGGGCTGTACTGCTCGACGTCTGCGGTGCTGGCGGACAGCCACCCGGAGATGGTCGGCACGATCAGGTACCAGGAGAGGCCACCGAGCAGCGTGGCAGCCGCAACGATGACGGCGCTGAAGCCGAACATCACCCGCGGGTTCGCCCTGATCGAGCGGAAGGCGCCGTCGAAGATCTCGCCGAGGCCCAGCGGTCGCAGCGGGACGATCCCGCGCTGCACGGGCGGGGGCAGGTAGCCGCCGGGCTGTCCGTACTGGGGCTGGCCGTACTGGGGCTGGCCGTACTGGGGCTGGCCGTACTGCGGCTGGCCGTACTGGGGCTGGCCGTACTGCGGCTGCCCCGCCTGCGGCGGACCGTACTGACCTTGGCCATACCCGAGCGGCTGCCCGTAGCTCGGCCCCCAGCCCTGGGGCGCCGCGGGCGGCGGGTCGACCGGCCCGGCCAGGTTCGGGTCGTGCGAGCCGCTCACCGCAGGTCTCCGGTCTCCTCGTTGACTCCTCGACGGCCGACCGCGCGTCCGCGCCGAGGGCACGATGCTGCCGGACCGCGCCCATCGTGCCACGGAGCAGCCTCCGAGGGGGCGGCGCCGCACGACGTGTGCGCCCAGGCTCGCGGCAGTGACACCATGGGCTCCATGAAGGGTCGAATCCTGGTGGTCGACGACGACGTCGCGCTGGCCGAGATGATCGGCATCGTCCTGCGCTCGGAGGGATTCGAACCCCTCTTCTGCGCACACGGCGACGACGCGCTCGAGGCGTTCCGAAGTGGTCAGCCCGATCTCGTCCTGCTGGACCTCATGCTCCCGGGCAAGGACGGCACCGAGATCTGCCGGCTGATCAGGGGCGAGTCGGGTGTGCCGATCGTCATGCTGACCGCCAAGAGCGACACCGTCGACATCGTCCTCGGCCTGGAGTCGGGTGCCGACGACTACATCTCCAAGCCGTTCAAGCCCAAGGAGCTCATGGCCCGCGTGCGTGCCCGGCTGCGTCGCACCGACGAGTCGACACCGGAGCACCTGACCATCGGCGACCTGGAGATCGACGTCACCGGCCACCGGGTGACCCGCGACGGCGCGATGATCCCGCTCACGCCGCTCGAGTTCGACCTGCTGGTGGCCCTGGCGCGCAAGCCGTGGCAGGTGTTCACCCGCGAGGTCCTCCTGGAGCGGGTCTGGGGTTACCGGCACGCTGCCGACACCCGCCTGGTGAATGTCCATGTCCAGCGGCTGCGGTCCAAGATCGAGCACGACCCCGAGCACCCCGAGATCGTCCAGACCGTCCGCGGCGTCGGGTACAAGGCGGGCACCGAGGCGCCGTGAGCATGCCGTCGGGTCGATCCTCGGCCCCGTGGGCACGCGCCGGCCGAGCCGTCCGGCGCGCCTGGCGAAGGGTGGTATCGGCTCTCGCCCTGGTGGTGCACCGGTGGCGCAGCTCGCTGCAGCTCCGGGTCGTCACGACCGCGATGCTGATCGGTCTGGTGGCTCTGACAGTGCTCGGCGCCTACCTCTCGAACTGGATCAGGGACGGCCTGTACAACCAGCGCATCGACCAGCTCGTCGCTGACGCGTCCCAGTCCACCCAGCAGGCCCGTGAGCGGTTCGACGCCTCGATCAACTCGACGGGCCAGGACCGGGAGGCGCTCTTCCGCGAGGTGATCGGCCGACTCCAGGTCGGTGGGGCGGGCACGCGCGACGTCTTCCTGTTGCGGTCCCCGGGCCAGGTGATCGCGCCGCCGGTCAGCGAACAGGGGACCGCGTTCGAGCTGAGCGGGCTGATCCCGTCCCAGCTGCGCCATCTGGTCCAGGCGTCACCACAGCAGATCCACCGCGTCCCGGTGGCCATCGAGCGCTCCGAGGGCGACGGTGTGGACCCGGGTGTGGTGATCGGTTCCGCCGTCACGATCGGTGGCGTCCAGTACGAGCTGTACTTTTTGTACAACCTGGCGCCCGAGCAGCAGACGTTGTCCTTCATGCAGCGGGTGCTCGCCCTGGCTGCGGTCGGGTTGATGGTCATGCTCGGGGCCATGACCTGGCTGGTGACGCGTCAGGCCGTGCAACCCGTGCGGATCGCCGCCAAGGTCGCCGAGCGGCTCGCCGACGGCCACCTCGCCGAGCGGATGACCGTCCGTGGCGAGGACGAGATGGCGACCCTGGCCCGCTCCTTCAACGAGATGGCGCAGAGCCTCCAGGTGCAGATCCGCCGGATGGAGGAGCTGTCCAGGCTGCAGCGCCGGTTCGTCTCGGACGTCTCGCACGAGCTGCGGACGCCGTTGACGACCATCCGGATCGCCGCGGAGGTGTTGCACGCGGCGCGCGCGGACCTCGACCCGGCGGCGGCCCGGTCGGCCGAGCTGCTCACCGGTCAGCTCGATCGCTTCGAGGCCCTGCTCGCCGACCTGCTGGAGATGAGCCGGTTCGACGCCGGCGCCGTGATGCTCGATGCCGAGCGCCAGGACGTGCGCGATGTGGTCATCACCGCGGTCGACCAGGCGACGGCCCTCGCCAGCCGGCGCGGCGTCTGGCTGGACGTCGAGCTGCCGGACCGTGCGGCCGTGGCCGATATCGACCCGCGCCGGGTGGAGCGCATCCTGCGCAACCTCCTGGTGAACGCGATCGAGCACTCCGACGGCAACTCGGTCCAGATCCGGGTGGCCTCCGACAAGCGGGCAGCGGCGATCACCGTGCGTGACCACGGGATCGGGATGACCCCGGAGGAGGCCGAGCGCGTCTTCGACCGGTTCTGGCGCGCGGACCTCGCGCGGGCGCGCAGCACCGGCGGGACCGGCCTTGGCCTGGCGATCTCGATCGAGGATGCGCGCCTGCACGGCGGTTGGCTGCAGGTGTGGGCCCGGCCGGGACGCGGTGCCAGTTTCCGGCTCACCCTGCCGCGTCGGGCCGGCATCACACTCACCGACTCGCCTCTGCCGCTTGTCCCGCCGGACATCGACACGGTCGACGCACCGGTGGAGGTGCCCGTGCAAGGCGCCGCAGACCCGGCGGCGATACCGGACCTGGACCGGTTGGAGGCGCGATGACCGATCACCCGATCCAGGCGCGAGGTGCCGTCGCACGTCGTCGAACGGCGGTGGCCGTTGCGTTGCTGCTGGTCGCGGCTCTGTCCGGGTGCGTCAGCATCCCGACGTCGGGGGGGATCGTCTCCGTCCCTGGCGATCTGCCGGAACCCGGAATCGGCATCCCGCTGCCGGCCGGACCCGAGCCCGATGCGACGCCTGAGCAGATCGTCGCCGGCTTCCTGCACGCCGGTGAGGCGGGCGTGTACTCGGACAACTTCGAGAAGGCCCTCGAGTTCCTGACGCCCGCGACGGGCCAGACGTGGCAACCACGTGGCGGCACGGTGGTCTACTCGGGCGACCTGGAGGTCCAGGTGGCCGGGCACGACACGGTCGACGTCGAGGTGCCGGAGGTGGCGACCGTCGACGGTTCGGGTCGCTACGCGGAGTCGACGTCCCAGGCGACGGCACGCCTGATGCACTTCACGGTGCAGCAGGACGCCACCGACCAGTGGCGGATCTCGGAGCTCGAGGACGGCGTGCTGATGAGCCTGCCGAGCTTCCGGGACTCCCACCGCCAGGTCCGGATCTACTTCGCCACCCCGGACCTGGAGGAGCTGCTCCCAGAGCTGCGATGGTTCCCGGCGCAGAACCTGGTGGTCTCGGCCGCGACAGCGCTCTTCGACGGGCCGTCGCCCTGGCTCCGCGACGGCGTGACGACGGGGATCCCCGCCGGTACCCGGCTGAGCCCCGCGGGCGTCACGCTGTCCGCAGGCATCCTGACCCTCGAGCTTTCGTCCGGGGTGGATCGGACCGCGGATCGCGAGCTGCTGCAGGCGCAGCTCGAGGCGACCTTCGGTCGGTTCACGGACCCGGTGGTCACCGCGGTTGTCGTCACGGCGGGGAGTTTGCCGTGGGAGCCCAACGGCGTGCCCGCCCTGGGTCGTGATGTGTCGCCGGAGACCGGGCCGTTCGTGATCTCGGGCGACCGGCTCGCGGTCGTCGAGGGGCGCGACAGCGTGGTGCCGGTCGACGGCGCGGGCTCCCTTGCGGGGCTCGCGGCGAGCAGCCCGGCGGTGAGCCTCGACGGCAAGATCCGCGTGGTGCTCGACGGCTCGGCCCGGCTCTACCAGTTGCCGACGGACGGCGGTGAGCCACAGCTGCTGATTGAGGGCACGAGCCTCGTGGCGCCGTCGATCGACAGGCACGGCTGGGTGTGGACGGGCGAGCGGACGTCGTCGGGCAAGCTTCTGTCCGTCGGTCAAGGCGGGGCACCGGTGGTGGTGGCCGCTGACTGGCTGCAGGGCCGGGAGCTGCGGTCGATGCGGGTCTCGCGGGACGGCACACGGGTGGCGATCGTGTCCGTCGGCCCCGACATGCGGGCGGACGTGCAGGTCGCGTCGGTAGTCCGCGATCCCCAGACGGGTCAGCCGCAGCGGTTGAGCGAGGAACGGCTGACCGTCGGTGCCTCGCTCGACGACGTCACGGAGGTGGCGTGGGTGGATGAGATCACCCTCGCTGCCCTGGGCGCCAGAGGGGTCGGGGACTCGCCGACGGTCTATCGGGTCCCGCTCGGTGGACCCAGCCAGGCGCTGCCGATCCAGGACGGGGTGACTGGCCTCGCGGCGGCGAAGGACCGGCTGTACATCCTGGCCGGGGGTGTGCTGCTGCAGCGGGCCGGAACCGGCTGGACCGAGGTGGCGGTGGACGTGGACGTCCGGGACCCGGTGTTCCCGGGCTGAGCGTTCCCGGGCTGGGCGTTCCGGGGCTGGGCGTTCCCGGGCTGGGGCTGTGGACGGCCGCACCACCGGCCCGGCGTCGGGCACGCTCGCTGCATGGCAGCCGAAGGCGCGTCCCTGAGCCGCGTGGCGGTGGCCGCGCGCGACCTCGCGCGGCTGGTGCTCCCAGTGGAGTGCCCGGGCTGCCAGCGCCCGGACGAGATCCTCTGCGAGGTGTGTGCCGCGACGCTCAGCCGCCCGGTTCGTCGCTGCGAGCAGGACGTCCCGCGCCTGGACAAGATGGACGGCTGGCCACCGCTGCCGGTCTGGACGGTGACGACGTACACCGGTCCGGTGCGCGGCATCGTCGTGGCATGGAAGGACCGCGGGCGTCGCGACCTCACCGGGCAGCTGGTGGCGGCGGTCCGGCGGGCGGGGGAGGAGGCTGCCCCCGCGTTGGGCGGACGGACGTCGGCGTCGGGAGCGGCGTCGGGAGCGGCGTCGGGAGCGGCGTCGGGCGGAGCGGGTGCCCCGCTGTGGACGGGCTCCTTGCACGTGGTGCCGGTGCCGTCCACTCCGGCCGCCCGACGACGCCGCGGGGCGGACCTGGTGCGGCTGCTCGCGGCGGGCGTCACGGAGGGGCTCACCACCGGCGGCCTGCCGGCACTGACCGCCCCCGTGCTGAGGCGTCGGGCGGCCGCGGACCAGGTGGGTCTCGGCGCGCGCGCCCGGGGCGGCAACACCAGCGGGATCGCCCTGCGTCGGCAGGTGGACGTCTGCGGACGCTGGCACGTGCTGGTCGACGACGTCGTCACCACCGGATCGACCCTCGCGGCGTCCTGCCGCGCCCTCGAGGCGGCCGGCGGACTGGTGCTGGGCGCCGTTGTGCTGGCCGCCACACCGTCCCCGAGGCGGCGGTGACCTCGCTGCGGCGGTAACCTCAGCGGGGCCCGGACCCGCCGGAGGGCGGCAGGCTGGCGAGCAACCCACCCAGGAGGTGCTCATGCGCCCCTTCCCGCCGACGTCCCTGTCGCCGGACCTGACGATGGCCCACCGCACCGGTGAGGTGTCGGTCACCGTCCGGGACGGCGACGGCCGGCCGGCCGCCGACCAGGACGTCGTGGTCGCGCAGCGCCGGCATGCCTTCGGCTTCGGCAACATCGGTTTCGACTTCATCCCGCTGGCCAACGGCGAGGCGGCGCTGCCCCCGGAGGAGGTCGAGACGTTCGGCGGCGCACCGGTCGGCACGCTCAGCCACCTGGCCGACCTGTGGCTGGACCTGTTCAACACCGCGACCTTGCCGTTCTACTGGGGCCGCTTCGAGCCCGAGCGTGGCAAGCCCGACACCCGGCGGCTGCTGCGCACTGCCGAGTGGTTCACCGAGCGTGGCGTGGCGCTCAAGGGCCACCCCCTGCTGTGGCACACCGTGACGGCGCCCTGGCTGCGGGACCTGCCCACCCGGGAGGTGGAGCAGGTCCAGCGCGAGCGGATCCGACGGGACGTCGCGGACTTCGCGGGCCTGATCGACACCTGGGACGCGATCAACGAAGCCGTGATCATGCCGGTCTTCGACAGGGACGACAACGGGATCAGCCGGCTGTGCCGCGACATCGGCCGGATCGCGACGGTGCGGCTGGCCTTCGACGAGGCGCGCGCCACCAACCCGCGCGTCACCCTGCTGCTCAACGACTTCGACATGTCCACCGCCTACGAGTGCCTGATCGAGGGTGTGCTCGAAGCCGGCATCGAGATCGACGTGCTCGGCCTGCAGAGCCACATGCACCAGGGCTACTGGGGGGAGGAGAAGACGCTGGCTGTCCTCGAGCGGTTCTCCCGATACGGCCTGCCGATCCACTTCACCGAGACCACCCTGCTGTCCGGGCACCTGATGCCGCCGGAGATCGAGGACCTGAACGACTACCGGCCACCGGAGTGGCTCTCCACACCGGAGGGGGAGGAGCGCCAGGCCGACGAGGTGGTCCGGCACTACCGGACCCTCGCGTCCCACCCCGCGGTCCGGGCGGTGACCTACTGGGGCCTGTCCGACGACGGCGCCTGGCTGGGCGCGCCGGGCGGGTTCGTGCGGGCGGACGGCACGCCCAAACCGTCGTACGACGCCCTGCACGGCCTGGTCAAGGGTGACTGGTGGCTCGCGCCGACCACCATGCGCACCGACGACGCCGGCCGCGTCCGGGTGCGCGGATGGTTCGGGGACTACGAGGTGCGCGGGCCGGGGGGGTCGGCCGGGTTCGTTCTCGGCCGTGGCACAGGCGATCAACAGGTCCGTCTGGTCGGATCGGTCTCAGGGGTCGGGTGAAGGTAACGAATGGGTCACAAACCGCCCGCGCCACACCTTCTCTCGACTGGACAGTGGGGTTACCGTCGGTGCATGGAGCTGTGCCTCTGGTGCGGCCGGGTCTCTGACCCGACCGGCACCCTGGGTGGCGGCTCCGGCGGGAGGAGGTGGTGCTCGGCATCCCACCTGTGAGTCGACCAGGTCCCCCCCGGACGGGCTCCCCGTCCCATCCACTGGAGGTCAGCCATGGAGATCGTCATTGTCGGTCGTCACGCCGAGGTGCCTGAGAGGTTCCGCCGGCATGTCGAGGACAAGCTCGCCAAAGTCGCCCAGCTCGCGCCACGCGCGCAGCGGGTGGACGTCGAGGTCACGCACGAGAAGAACCCGCGACTGTCCGAGATCAGTGAGCGCGTCGAGCTCACCGTTCTGGGCAAGGGTCCCGTCGTGCGCGCCGAGGCCCGGGCGGACGACCCCTATGCGGCCCTGGACATGGCCACCACCAAGCTGATGGAGCGGTTGAGGCGGGCGCGGGACCGGCGCAAGGACCACCACCGGTCGATGACCCTGACACCGGTGGAGATGCGGGCCGCCGAGTCGGCCGAGGCGCCCGGCAGTGCGGTCGTCACGGTGGCCGAGCAGGCCGACGGCACGCTGGAGAAGGTGCTCGGCGACTCCCCGATCGTCATCCGAGAGAAGATCCACACGGCCCAGCCGATGACCGTTGACGACGCTCTGTACGAGATGGAGATGGTCGGGCACGACTTCTTCCTGTTCATCGACGCCGAGACGGCGCTGCCCTCGGTGGCGTACCGCCGGCGCGGGTGGAGCTACGGGGTGATCCGCCTGGACAGCCCCGTGTCGGTGTCCGCTGAGGCGGTCTAGCGGTCGGTCGCCCTCGCGGGCGGCCGGGTCGAAACATGTCGGTACGGGGGGCGAGGATGGCCGGGTGCCGTCCTCGCCCCCCGTGTTGTCGCCTGCCGTGTTGTCGCCTGCCGTGCCGTCGGTTCCGTCATCGCGGGTCGGGCCCCGGCGGCCCGAGGAGCTGAGCCTGGTGCAGGCCAGGCGGATCGCGCTGCGTGCGCAGGGCCTGGACCGGCCGCGCCGCGGGCCGACCGGGATGCGCGGGTTGCAGCAGGTGGTCGACCGGCTCGGCCTGTTCCAGATCGACTCGGTCAATGTGCTGGCGCGCGCCCACCTGATGCCGACGTTCTCCCGGATCGGGCCGTACGACGTCGGGCTGCTGGACCGGGCGAGCGGGCGGGCGCCGCGCAGGTTGGTGGAGTGCTGGGCGCACGAGGCGTCGCTGGTCCCGCCGACGACGTACCGGCTGCTGGGTTGGCGGCAGCGGGCGTACCGCGAGCACGCATGGGGGTCGATCGCGTCGGTGCCGTTGCAGCACTCGGCGGTGCTGGCGGAGATCCGTGCCCTGATCACCGAGCGTGGCCCGGTGACCGCACGCGAGGTGCACGAGGTGTACGCCGCCGAGCACCCGCGGATACGCACGGGATGGGGCTGGAACTGGACGGTCGCCAAGCGCGTGCTGGAGTTCCTGTTCTTCACCGGTGAGGTCACCGCGGCCCGGCGCAACCCCGCTTTCGAGCGGTGCTACGACCTGACCGCCCGCGTCCTGCCGTCCGCGGTGCTGGCCATGCCGGAGCCGTCCGAGGACGACGCCGTTCGCGCCCTGGTGGAGATCGGAGCCCGGGCGCACGGGATCGGCACGGCCGGGTGCTTCGGGGACTACTTCCGGCTCAAGGGCCCGGGCGTCGCGCGCGCGGTGGCCGAGCTGGCGGAGGCGGAGGTGCTGGCGCCGGTCCGGGTGCGCGGCTGGGACCGGCCGGTCTTCTTGCACCGGGATGCGACGGTGCCACGCTTGGTGAGCGGGCGGGCCCTGCTCAGCCCGTTCGACCCGCTGGTGTTCGAGCGGCGTCGGCTCGAGGAGCTGTTCGGGATGCGGTACCGGATCGAGATCTACACCCCGGCCCACCAGCGGGTGCACGGGTACTACGTGCTGCCGTTCCTGCTCGGCGACCGGATCGCGGCCCGGGTGGACCTCAAGGCCGACCGTCAGGCGGGCGTGCTTCGCGTCCAGGCCGCTCACCTGGAGCCCGCGGCGCCGGGGGACACCGCCGTGGAGCTGGCCGACGAGCTGCAGCTGATGGCCGACTGGCTCGGGCTGGACGAGGTGGCCGTGTCCGGCGAGGCACACGGTGACCTGGTGGCCGCGCTCGAGGACGCGATGGCCCTGGGCTGAGAGCAGGGCTGACGGATGTGCGCCGTTCGCACATCGGTACGCGAACCCTCCCGCGCCGCGGCGCCGTCCGCCCATCGCGAACGCATGCTCCGGGCCGCCGCCGGCCTCGCCTACGATGGTTCGTGGTCTGCGCTCTGCCGCGCCCTGACGGGCGGGGGCGTCGCGGGCCGGACCCGCCGCCGTCCGGCGCGGGCAGCTGACACGTCTGGAGCAACGCGTGCCGTCGATCCTCGACAGAGTCCTGCGCATCGGCGAGGGCCGGATCCTGAAGAATCTCGCCAACATCGCCCACCAGGTCAACGCGCTGGAGGACAGCTTCTCCGCCCTCAGCGACGCCGAGCTGCGGGAGGAGACCGACCGGTTCAAGGCGCGGCTGGCGGACGGCGAGACCCTCGACGACCTCCTGCCCGAGGCTTTCGCGGCGGTCCGGGAGGCGGCCCAACGCACGCTGGGCCAGCGGCACTTCGACGTCCAGATCCAAGGTGGGGCTGCGCTGCACCTGGGCAACATCGCCGAGATGAAGACCGGCGAGGGCAAGACCCTTGTCGCCACCCTGCCGGCCTACCTCAACGCCCTGACCGGCAAGGGTGTGCACGTCGTCACGGTCAACGACTACCTGGCCAGCTACCAGAGCGAACTGATGGGCCGGGTGTTCCGGTTCCTCGGCCTGACCACCGGCTGCATCGTGACCGGGCAGAAGCCCGAGGAGCGGCGGAAGCAGTACCAGGCCGACATCACCTACGGCACCAACAACGAGTTCGGCTTCGACTACCTGCGCGACAACATGGCGTGGCGGCCCGAGGAGCTCGTCCAGCGCGGCCACAGCTACGCGATCGTTGACGAGGTCGACTCCATCCTGATCGACGAGGCCCGGACCCCACTGATCATCTCCGGCCCGGCGTCGGGCGATGCGAACAAGTGGTACGCCGAGTTCGCCAAGGTCGTCCTGCGGATGAACGCCGAGGTGGACTACGAGGTCGACGAGAAGAAGCGCACCGTCGGCGTCCTGGAGCCCGGTATCGCCAAGGTCGAGGACTACCTGGGCATCGAGAACCTCTACGAGTCGCTGAACACCCCGCTGATCGGGTTCCTCAACAACTCGATCAAGGCCAAGGAGCTGTACCACCGCGACAAGGACTACGTGGTGATGAGCGGCGAGGTGCTGATCGTCGACGAGCACACCGGCCGCATGCTGCCGGGCCGGCGCTACAACGAGGGCATGCACCAGTCCATCGAGGCCAAGGAGGGTGTGACCATCATGGCCGAGAACCAGACCCTCGCCACGATCACCCTGCAGAACTACTTCCGGCTCTACGAGAAGCTCTCGGGCATGACCGGCACCGCCCAGACGGAGGCCGCCGAGTTCCAGGGCACCTACAACCTCGGCGTGGTGCCCATCCCCACCAACATGCCGATGATCCGGATCGACCAGCCCGACCTCGTCTACAAGAACGAGGACGCCAAGTACAAGGCGGTCGTCGAGGACATCGTCGAACGGCACGCCGCGGGCCAGCCGGTGCTGGTCGGCACCATCAGCGTGGAGAAGAGCGAGCGGCTCTCCCAGATGCTCCGGCGCCTTGGCGTCCCGCACGAGGTGCTGAACGCCAAGCAGCACGCTCGTGAGGCATCGATCGTCGCCCAGGCGGGCCGCAAGGGCGCTGTGACGGTCGCGACCAACATGGCCGGCCGTGGTACCGACATCATGCTCGGCGGCAACGCGGAGTTCATGGCCGTCCAGGAGCTCGCCGGGCGGGGCCTTGACCCGGCGGAGAACCCCGAGGAGTACGAGGCCGCCTGGCCGGACGCACTGGCGAAGAACCAGGCGGCCAGCGCCGCCGAGCACGACGAGGTGGTCGAGCTGGGTGGGCTGTACGTGCTGGGCACCGAGCGCCACGAGTCCCGACGGATCGACAACCAGCTGCGTGGCCGGTCAGGCCGTCAGGGCGACCCGGGCGAGTCCCGGTTCTACCTGTCCATGACCGACGACCTGATGCGGCTGTTCAACTCTGGCCTTGCCGAGTCGATGATGAACCGGGCCGCCTTCCCGGACGACCTGCCGCTGGAGTCCAAGATGGTCTCCCGCGGCATTCAGAGCGCGCAGTCCCAGGTGGAAGCGCGCAACTTCGAGATCCGCAAGAACGTCCTGAAGTACGACGACGTGCTGTCCCGCCAGCGCTCCGTGATCTACGACGAGCGTCGGCGTGTGCTGGAGGGCGAGGACCTGGAAGACCAGATCCAGCACTTCATCGGTGACGTGACCAGCGCCTACGTCGAGGGCGCGACCGCCGAGGGCACCCCGGAGAGCTGGGACCTGCCCGCGCTGTGGAACGCGCTCAAGGTGGTCTACCCCATCTCGATCACGCCGGACGAGGTGATCGAAGAGGCGGGGCACACCACCCGCCTGACCCACGACCTGCTCCTGACGGAGATCCTCTCGGACGCCGAGCACGCCTATGCCCGGCGCGAGGAGGAGCTCGGCGTGGAGAACACGCGCCAGCTCGAGCGGCGCGTGGTGCTCTCCGTGCTGGACCGCAAGTGGCGCGAGCACCTGTACGAGATGGACTACCTCAAGGACGGCATCGGGCTACGGGCGATGGCCCAGCGCGACCCGCTGGTGGAGTACCAGCGCGAGGGCTTCCAGCTGTTCGCCGCCATGACCGAGTCGATCAAGGAGGAGTCGATCACCTTCCTGTACAACCTCGAGGTCAAGGCGGCGGTGCCGCAGACTCCCGAGGAGGCCGAGGCGGCCGTGGCGGCAGCAGACGCCACAGCGGCAGCGGCAGCGGCAGACGGTGCGGCGGCGGGAGACGGCGCCGCCCCCGCCTCGGACGGTGCTCCGGCTGCCGGGGCATCCGGATCGGCCGGCCAGACTCCGACGTCGCGTCGCGGCGCGGGCGGCCGGCGTGCGGCCCAGGCTGCAGCGTCCGGCCGGACGGCGTTCGGGGCGGGCGCCAAGGCGCCGACCGCGCCGGTGGCCGGTGACAACGCCACGCCGCGATCGGCCACGACCCCGACTCTCCTGGCCAAGGGCCTTGACGGGCCGGAGCGACGGGCGCCGCTGCAGTACTCGGCGCCGAGCATCGACGGTGAGGCCGGCCGAGGCAGCCAGGTGAGCGGCGGCAGCGGGGGAGTGGCTGCTGCCGAGAAGGACGGCCAGACCTTCCCCGGCACGCCCCGCAACGCACAGTGCCCGTGCGGGTCGGGCAAGAAGTACAAGCTCTGCCACGGTAAGAACGAGGCGTGAGCGCGGTCGGTCGACCGGATCGCCCGGCCTGACCGAGCCGCCGAGCCCCGGCGCGGTCAGCCGATCTGGAGCACCGTCGCGCGCCAGCTGCCCCGGTGCACCTCGAACCGCACAGCGGCGGCCCGCACCCGCACGCCGTCGTGCAGGACAGCGCTCCCCTCGGCGATGGTCGGGCTGATCCGGCAGACCCGCAAGCCCCGGACGACCGCGCCCCGCTGGACGGAGGCCTCCAGGCTGGGTCGGGCGGCGCGGGCGAGCGACTCGTAGACCTCTGGGCTGACCCACCGCGCGAGCTGGCCCAGCGGACGCGCACTCCGTAGCGCCTCGACCGCCGCCAGCACGATGGCGCCGCACAAGCGGGTGGGATCGGGCAGCTCGGTCGCGGGGTCGCCGCCGATCCGGCGGGATGCCACCGGCCACGCGCCGTCGGTCAGGGGCGAGAGCACCGAGCGGACCTGCGGCACCGCCACCTGAGACGCCGCCGGCGCGCGTGGGTCCGGTTCCGTGCACGGTGGCAGGAGCATCCTCGGCGGTCGGGTTCGGGCCGGCGTCGGCTGCACGGACGCGGCGGACTGCGCCGGGGCTCGGCTGCCCGGCCGGGGACCGGCCAGTGCGACGGCGCTCACGCGGACTCCTCGGCAGCGGGGGCGGTGAGCAGCTGTCCCGGATGGATCAGCCCGGGATCCGGACCGACCACATCGCGGTTGGCCGCGTACCAGAGGGGCCAGGCGGAGGCGACATCGGCGTCGCTGCTGCCGGCCGGAAGGTGCGCCGCCGCGATCCGCCACAGGCTGTCCCCGGCGTGCACGGTGACAGCGGCGGCCGGGGGTCGGGTCGACGGGATCGGCACGGCGACCGCCGGCTCCGGAACGGCCACTGTCGCGACCTGTTCGACGACGTCCTGCTCCGTCGCGGCCGACTGCACGGCGACCGCGGCTCCTGCCGGACCGGACTCCTCCTGCGCGGAGGGCGCGGGTCGAGCAGGGCTGGCCGCCCCACTGGGAGCCGCGTCGGTGCTCGAGGCAGAGCTCGACGTCGTGACCTGCCAACCGAGGTCCGGCTCCGACGCGGACGCCACTCCGGTCGCGGCGGCAAGCCCCAGCCCGGTGCTCACCGTGACAGCTACCGCTCGGCGCAGCACGGCAGGCGTCAGCCTCGCGGCGAGGGCGTCGAGCCCGTCGAGCGACCGGCCAAAGGCCCGGCCGAGGGCCGCGACCGTCAGGAGGCCGCAGCCGACCGCGAGGACCGCCGCCGCGGCGGCCCCCAGTCCCAGTGCCGGTGTCGCCACGAGCGCATCGAGGCCGACCGGGTCGGTGCTGCTCGCCGCCGTCTGGGCGGCGGCCGCCCCGAGGGTGCGGGCAAGCGCCCCGCAGAGCAGGGTGGCGGCCGATCCGCGGAGCACGCCCACGCGATGTCCGGGCACGTGGTTCGGCCTGGGCGGTCGGTGCACGGTGGGTGACGGCGTGGGCACGGTTGCCTCCTGAGATCTCCGCGGGCGATGTGGCAAGATGGCGAATGATGCATGATGATGGTGTCAGATCTGACCAGACATGTCGACGCCGCGTCCAGGCTGTGGACAAATCGGGCATGGAGGCGACGGCTGGGCCCTACGGTGTGCGCATGCGCTGGGCCGCCTTGTTCGCCGACATGGAGCTGCAGCTCGACGCCGCCGATGCGCAGGGACGCGATCAGGACGTGGCCGACCTGACCCGCGCGGAGCGTGCCTCGGTCCTCCTCGCCGATCGGGTCCGGGCGTGCGTCGGGAGAGACCTCCGGCTGGCCCTGCGGGACGGTACGACCGTCGCCGGGACGGTTCGCGACGTCGGGCCGGTATGGCTTCTGCTCGCCGACAACGCCCGCGAGCACCTGGTTCCGCTGGCCTCGGTGGCAACGGCGGCGGGCCTGGGGGAGCTGTCAGCGCCTCCGGAGGGCGCCGTGCTGCGACGCCTCGGACTGGGTCATGCGCTGCGTGCGGTGGCGCGGGACCGGAGCGTCGTGCGAGCGGTCACCACCGGGGGAACGGTGACCGGCCGGCTCGACGGCGTCGGGGGCGATCACATCGACGTCGCTCTGGTCCACCCGGACTCCGGACGGCCGACCGGCGAGCGCCAGGTGGTCGCGCTGGCTGCGCTAGTGCTCCTGACCAGCCTCTGAGGGGGTCTGCTCGATCCGGGCGCGGGTCTGGGAGTACATCCGGGCGATGTACGCCTCCAGCTGGTCCACCTCGACCCGCCACTGGCCGGCCTTGCCCTGGCCGCCGACCTGGATCGCCGGCAGCTCGCCGCTGCGAACCAGGGCGTAAGCCTGCTGGCTGGAGATGTTCAGGATCTCGGTGACGTCCGCCAGGGTCAGGAAGCGCTGCGCCATGACGGCAGTCTGGCATGTCCGACCGGACCGGGCGCGACTGTGCACAAGTCGTGCAGAACGGGTCGGAACGGGCATGATGTGGGCGCGACGATCAAGGCGAGGGGACCATGAGCGCACATCAGCCGTCCGGACCATCGAGTCCCCCTGCCGTGCGGTTGCGTCGCCCGGGGTGGCGTGACACCCGCTTCCTGGTCGGGCTCGTCCTGGTCGCGCTGTCCGTCGCGATGGGTTCGGCGGTCTTCTCCGCAGCCGCGCGGACGGTCCCGGTATTCGTTGCGGCCGAGCCGCTGGTGCCCGGAGAGGCCGTCGACGCGGGAGCCGTCGTCGTGCGGCAGGTCCGCCTCGCCGAGAGCCTTGACCGGTACCTCAGGGCGGATGTCGCACTGCCGGACGGGCTGGTCGCCGTGCGCAGCGTCGCGGCGGGCGAGCTGGTCCCCATGTCGGCCGTCGCACCATCGGCCGACCTGCAGGTGCGGCCGGTGGCCATCGTGCCCCAAGGCTCGCTGTCCAGCGGTGTCGTGGAGGGCTCGGCCGTCGACCTGTGGTTCGTTCCCGAGGCTGCGCAGGACGGCGCCGATCCCGCCGATGCCGAGCCCTACCAGCTGGCGGCCGCCCTGACCGTCGCCGAGGTCGCCGAACCCGGCGGCGGGTTCTCTGTCGGATCGGGCGTGACGGTGCACGTTCTCGTGCCGGTCGACGAGCTGGCTGCCGTCCTGGCGGCGCTGGCCGCCGACGGCTCGGTCGAGATCGTCCCGGTCGCGGGCTCGCTGCGATGAGCCGACGAGCGGGTGTGCTGTGTGCGCTCCGCGGCCCGGCGGAGGTGGCGGCGGTCCGCGGGATGGGTGGTGACCCCGCACTCGAGGTCGTCCGGCGGTGCGCCGACCTGCCGGAGCTGCTCGCGGGAGCGGCAGCGGGCCTCGGCCAGGTCGCCGTGGTGTCCACCGAGCTGCCGGGACTGGACCGGGACGCCGTCAACAGCCTGCACAGCTGGGGTGTGTGGGTGGTCGCCGTGCTCGACGGCGGGTGGTCACCGGATCGGGCGCGGCTGGTCGGGGTGGATCTGGCGGTCCTGTCGGGCGAGGCCGCCAGTACTGTGCCGGCGGCAGTTCGCGACGTGCTCGGCCGTGCCTCGCGGGGGGAGCGCCCGGGAGCCACGGCGGTGCCGGACCGCGTGGCCGCGCCCGCCGCACCCCCGCCGCCCGTCCAGGCGAGCGTCGAGGGGAAGGTCGTCGCCGTCTGGGGACCGACCGGAGCCCCAGGTCGCACGACGGTGGCCGTCAACCTGGCTGCCGAGCTGGCCGGGTCCGCCGGGCGGGCTCCGGAGCTCGCAACGCTCCTGGTCGATGCCGACACCTACGGTGGGACAGTTGCCCAGGTGCTCGGGTTGCTGGACGAGGCGCCGGGCATCGCCGCTGCGGCTCGCGCGGCCGGCACAGGTCGGCTCGACGTGGCGTCCCTCGCGGCGCTCACCCCGATGCTGGACAACGGGCTGCGCGTCCTGACCGGGATGAGCCGTGCGGACCGGTGGCCGGAGCTGCCGGCCGCCAGCCTGGAGGTCGTGTGGTCGGTCGCGCGGGAGCTGGCGGCGTGGACGGTCGTGGACTGCGGCTTCGCGATCGAGCAGGACGAGGCGCTGAGCTATGACACCCGGGCGCCGCGTCGCAACGCGGCGACCCTGTCCGCACTGAGCGCCGCGGACGTCGTCGTCGTGGTGGGTGCGGGTGACCCGGTGGGGCTGCAGCGGCTGGTCCGTGGTCTTGGCGAGCTCAGCGGTCTGGGTCTGGTGGCCCATCGGTTGGTGGTGGTCAACCGGGTGCGGGCCTCGGCGAGCGGGCCGCGCCCCGCCGAGGCGGTCCGTGCGGCGCTGCGCCGGTACGCCGGTGTGGCCGACGCACGGATCATCGGCGAGGACCAGGCTGCCTGCGACGGCGCGACGCTGCGGGCGCGCACCCTCGCCGAGCATGCCCCGACCTCGCCGGTGCGCCGCGAGCTCGCCGCGCTCGCCGCCGTGCTGCTGTCACTGGGCGCCCCCGTGAGAGCACACTGAGCGGCATGCGGATCTACCTGCCGTCGACCCTTCTCGAGCTGGACTCCCGGCACGGCCTGGCGCCGCGCCTGGTGCACGCCGTGACGTCCGCCCTGCGCGCCGCCCGGCCCGACGAGGACGAAGAGGGCCTGGAGTACGCCGCCCAGCTGCTCGCCGCCGACGACAGCCTGGAGCTCCTGGAGGGTCAGGCGGGCGCCCGGCGGCGCGTCGTGGTCGCTGCCGACGTCCCGGAGGCCGTCGTGGAGTCCGTCGACGACGCGCACGCGCCGAGCGTGGTGCGGCTCACCAGCACGGTCGGCTGGGACGACGTCGCGTGCGCGCACGTGGACGAGCCGGCCGCCGAGGCGGACGTGCTGGCCGCGATCGGGGGAGACGACGACGCGATGGAGCGCCTCGCCGAGCGGGACATGCTCTGGTACGACGCCAGCGAGCTCAGTCGGCTGACTGCCGGGACGCACTGAGCCTCGGCGCAGGTTTCGCTCGGATCTGGTGACGGCGGGCTCAGTCCTCGTCGAACGGGTCGAGGAAAGCCCGGACCTGGTCGTGCAGGTGGCCGTTGGTCACCAGCGCCGAGCCGCCGAACGGTCCCGGCACCCCGCGCACGGACGTGAACATCCCGCCGGCCTCGGTGACGATCGGCACCAGCGCGGCCATGTCGTACAGGGCGAGCTCGGGTTCGCACGCGATGTCCACCGCGCCCTCGGCGACCAGCACGTAGGACCAGAAGTCCCCGTAGGCCCGCGTGCGCCAGACGCTTCGGGTCAGGTCGAGGAAGCCCTCCAACCGCCCGTGCTCCTCCCAGCCGGTGAGGCTGGAGTACGACAGGGAGGCGTCCTCCAGCTCGGTCACCGACGACACGTGCAGCCGGGTGGCCGCCGACAGGGCCCGACCGCTCCAGGCACCGGAGCCGAGGGCCGCCCACCAGCGCCGGCCAAGGGCCGGGGCGCTGACCAGCCCGAGCACCACCTCGCCGTTGTCGATCAGGCCGATCAGGGTGGCCCACACCGGCACGCCACGGACGAAGTTCGCGGTGCCGTCGATCGGGTCGATCACCCACTGCCGTGGCCCGTGACCGGTGGTCGGCATCTCCTCGCCGACGACGGCGTCCCGCGGCCGGGTGCGGCCCAGCTGGGCCCGCACGATCTCCTCGGCCTGCCGGTCGGCGTCGGTCACCGGTGTCGCGTCGGGCTTGGTCTCCACGTGCAGGTCCTGGGCCCGGAACCGGGACATGGTCACCGCGTCCACCTGGTCGGCGATCACATGGGCGAGCCGCAGGTCGTCGTCGTACCCGGTGCGCATGACCATGGCTGCACCGTAGCGCCAGGCGCGCGCCTCAGTCCCCCGCGCGCGCGGCGAGCAGCCGGCGCAGTGAGTCCACCCGCACCGCCCGCGCCTCGGCCTCCGCGCCGGCCGCCTCGGCCACCCAGGCGTCCAGGGCGCAGTCGCGCGCCTCGGCGGCATGGGTGCAGCCCCGCGGGCAGCGCTCCTCGGCCACCTCGGCCAGGCCCTCGAAGGCAGCCAGGATCGTCTCCGGCCGCACGTGTGCCAGGCCGAACGAGCGCACGCCGGGGGTGTCGATCACCCAGCCGTCCCGCGGCGGCAGGCGCAGGGCCACCGCTGACGACGAGGTGTGCCGACCACGCCCGGTGACCAGGTTGACGCGCCCGATGGCCCGGAACTGGTCCGGCACCAGGGCGTTCACCAGGGTGGACTTGCCCACCCCGGAGTGCCCGACCAGCACCGACACCCGCCCTGAGAGCAGGTGGCGCACCCGGCCCAGGCCCTCGATCACCTGGCCGCCGTCGGCGGGGACCAGCGAGGTCACCACCACCTCGACGCCCAACGGCTGGTAGGTCTCGCGCAAGGGGGTGGGGTCCGCGAGGTCCGCCTTGGTCAGGCAGAGCAGCACGTCCATCCCGGCGTCGTAGGCGGCGACAACGCACCTGTCGATCATCCGGGTGCGCGGCTCCGGCTCGGCCAGCGCCGTGACCACCACCAGCTGGTCGGCGTTCGCCACGATCACCCGCTCCACCGGGTCGGTGTCGTCGGCGGTCCGGCGCAGCACGGTGGTGCGCTCGACCAGCCGCACGATCCGGGCCAGGCTGCCGGTGTGTCCGGTGGTGTCGCCGACGATGTCGACGCGGTCGCCGCAGACCACCCGGTCCCGCCCGAGCTGTCGCGCCTTGATCGCGGTCACCGCCCGTTCCTGCGGGGTGTCGGGCGCCACCAGCACGGCGTACCGGCCCCGGTCGACGCCGATCACCAGCGCGCGCTCGGCGTCCGCGTGCTCCGGGTGGCGCTTGGTGCGTGGGCGGGTCCCCCGCGGGTTGGGCCGGGAGCGGATGTCGGCCTCGTCGGGGCCTCGGCGCGGGATCACGAGTCCGCCAGCATGTCGGCCCACATCCCCACGAAGTCCGGCAGGGTCTTGGCGGTTGTGGCGACGTCGACCACCTGCACGTCCGGCACCCGCAGGCCGATGATCGCGCCGGCGGTGGCCATCCGGTGGTCGCGGTAGGTCTGCCAGACGGCGCCGTGCAGCGGGCGCGGGGTGATCACGAGCCCGTCGTGGGTCTGCTCGGCCTGTCCGCCAACCCGGGCGATCTCGGTGGCCAGGGCCGCGAGCCGATCGGTCTCGTGGCCCCTGATGTGCCCGATGCTGTGGAGCCGGGTGGGGGAGTCGGCCAGCACGGCCAGCGCGGCGATGGTGGGGGCGAGCTCGCCGGCGTCGTGCAGGTCGACGTCGATCCCGTGCACGACGCCGGTCCCGGAGACCGCCAGCGTGTCGCCCTCCCGCCGGGCCAGCCCGCCCATCGCGGTGAGCAGTTCGGGGAGCACGGCGCCGGGCTGGGTGGTTTGCTCGGGCCAGCCCGGCACCCAGACGGTGCCGCCGGCCACCAGGGCGGCGCACAGGAACGGTGCGGCGTTGGACAGGTCCGGCTCCACCCGGACCTCCCGGGCGGAGATCGGACCCGGCGCCACCTCCCAGATGGCGGGCCGGGAGTCGTCCACCGTCACACCCGCGGCGCGCAGCACCTCAACGGACATGGCGATGTGCGGCAGGCTCGGCAGGGTCGGCCCGGTGTGCCGGAGGATCAGCCCGCGCTCGAACCGCGCCCCGGCCAGCAGCAGCCCGGACACGAACTGTGACGACACGCTGGCGTCAACGTCCACCAGGCCGCCGACCATCCGGGCCGGCCCGGTGAGGGTGAACGGCAGGGTGCCGCGGCGGTCGTCGTCCACCCGGGCGCCCAGGTCACGCAGGGCCTGCAGCACGGGAGCCATCGGCCGGACCCGGGCCTCCGGGTCACCGTCGATGTGCACCGGCCGGGCCATCAAGGCGGCGACCGGGGGCAGGAAGCGCATCACCGTCCCGGCCAGGCCGCAGTCGATCGAGATCGGCTCCTGGTCGCGGGGGCCGTCCACCGGCACCCGCAACGGCTCGACGTCCCAGTCGGTCCCGTGCCGCCGGACGACGGCGCCCAGCCGGGTCAGTGCCTCGGCCATCAGTAAGGTGTCCCGCGAGGCCAGGGCGCCGCGGATCCGTCCCGGCCCGTCGGCCAGCGCCGCGAGCACCAGGTAGCGGTTGGTCAGGGACTTCGATCCGGGCACGTCCACGACCGCGTCGAGCGGTGCCCCGGCGACCGGCGCGGCCCAACGGTCAGCGGTCGGGGCGTCCGAGGCGTCGATCATGCCTCGAGGCTACCGGCGCACCGGTGCCGCACGTAGGCCGCGGGCCGTGTCAGGGCCGCGGTGGGTGCGCGGGTCTCACCGACCGGGGGTGTGTGCCTTCACGGTCCGGATGGCCGCGTGGGCCTGGCGGCCGAGGGAGCGGGCCTCCTTGCGGGCCGATGCGACCGCGCGACGCGCCTGCAGCTCGGCGTCGCGGTCCACCCGCGCGTGCTGCACCCGCCAGCCGATGCTCGGGTGACCCTCGCGGTCGAGGGCGGCGATCGCCGCCCCGCCGATCAGGCTCAGGTCCCGGATCAGCGCGCGGGCCAGCCGTTCCCCGGCGGGCGCCGGCGTTGCGGCGACCGCCCCGCGGGTGGGTGCGTCCAGCACAGCCAGCGGGATCGTCAGGACCGCCAGCGAGCAGGCCGCAAGTCGGGGTGCCTTGCCGAGCGCGAGCAGCAGCCCGGCGACGGCAGTGGCTGCGCCGTGCAGCCTGACGACGGTGCGCAGCGTGTCGTCGTGCGGCGGCTGGGGGAGGTCCGCGCGAGAGGCCAGCCCTCGCCAGGCGGCTCGCATCCGCTCGACGTGCGGCGCCGGTCGACGGATGGCGTCGAACCCCTCGGCGACAAACCAGGTGGCCAGCAGGGGTCTGGCGATGCGGCGGCTCAGCATCTCGTCCTCCTCAGGTGGTGTTAGCACGCTATCCCGATGCAGCTCGCCCGGCACGGCGGACGGGTTCGGGGAATGGTGGCCGGTCCACCTGGCGTTGTCGCCTGCATGAGTCCCGTGCTGGTCGCCGAGCCTGCGTTGCGCCGATCCGCCGCCGCTCCGCCGGCCCGGCTAGGCTCGTGGCCGATGACCGAGGACACCCACCGCGCACCCCCCGAGGACGCGTCCGCTCGCGCCGAGCGGTTCGAGCGTGAGGCGCTCGTCTACGTCGACCAGCTGTACTCCGCCGCACTGCGGATGACCCGCAACCCAACGGATGCGGAGGACCTGGTCCAGGAGACGATCGCCAAGGCCTTCGCGGCCTTTCACCAGTACCGGCCGGGGACCAACCTCAAGGCCTGGCTGTACCGGATCCTGACGAACACCTTCATCAACTCCTACCGCAAGAAGCAGCGGGAGCCGATGCCGGCCGTTTCGGAGAACATCGAGGACTGGCAGCTCGCCCGAGCGGCCTCGCACACCTCCAGCGGGCTGCGGTCCGCCGAGGCGGAGGCTCTGGACAACCTGCCCGACTCCGACGTCAAGGCCGCGCTGCAGTCCATCGCGGAAGAGTTCCGGATCGCGGTGTACCTGGCCGACGTCGAGGGCTTCGCCTACAAGGAGATCGCGGAGATCATGGGGACGCCGATCGGCACCGTGATGTCGCGACTGCACCGCGGGCGCCACCAGCTGCGCGAGCTGCTCACCGACTACGCACGTGAACGGGGTCTTGTCCCGGCTGTCCCCGAGGGAGGGGAATCGTGACCCACCCGACCCACGGCGACGGCGCCGTCGACTGCTCGGAGGCGCTCGCGCGGCTCTTCGACTTTCTGGACGCCGAGATCGGCGAGGCGGAGGGCGACCGGATCCGTCGTCATCTGGCCGACTGCGAGCACTGCCTGAGCGAGTACGAGGTCTCCGACCATCTGAAGAAGCTCGTGCGGCGGTCGTGCAGCGAGCTGGCTCCGGCGGAGCTGCACGTGCGCATCCGCCAGCAGCTGACGATCCTGCGGACCCAGGTCGGCCCGTTGGACTGAGCCACGGCTCAAGTCCGGGCCGCCGTCACCCGATCAACCCAGGGTGACCGAGCAGCCTCAACCGCAGTCCGTCATCCCGCTCCTGCACGCCCTGGCCAGCAGCAAGGGCTCTGACCTGCACTGCAAGGTCGGATCGGCGCCGCGGTTGCGGGTGGACGGCCGGCTCCGGCGCCTGCAGGTCCCCGACCTGCTGCCCGAGGACACCCAGCACATGGTCGAGCAGGTGCTGCCGGTGGAACTGGTCGAGCGGTTCGCCGCGACCAATGAGGCCGACTTCGCCTACTCGCTCAGCGGCGTCGGGCGCTTCCGCGTGAACACGTTCCGCGCGCGCGGCACCCTCGGGCTGGTGTTCCGTCGGGTGGCCATGGGTGCCCAGACGCTGGAGGACCTGCGCCTGCCCGAGGTGCTCGGCGAGCTCGCCCTCGAGCCGCGCGGCCTGGTGCTGGTGACCGGTCCGACCGGCTCCGGCAAGACGACGACCCTCGCCTCGATGGTCGACCTGATCAACACCTACAAAGAGGTCAACGTCGTCACGATCGAGGACCCGATCGAGATCCTGCACAAGGACAAGAAGGCGATCGTCTCCCAGCGCGAGATCGGCTACGACACCGCCGACTTCACCGTTGCGCTCCGTGCCGCGATGCGGCAGGACCCGGACGTGATCCTGGTCGGTGAGATGCGCGACGTGGAGACCGTGCGTGCTGCCCTCTCGGCCGCCGAGACCGGTCACCTGGTGCTCTCGACCCTGCACACCATCGACGCCTCGGAGACCATCAACCGCATCGTCGACTTCTTCCAGCCGCACGAGCAGAAGCAGATCCGCGGTGCGCTGGCGCAGGCCCTGCGCGGGATCGTCTCCCAACGACTGGTCCGACGGGCCGACGGCACCGGGCGCGTCGCCGTTGTCGAGGTGCTCGTGAACACCGGTCGCACCGCCGAGGCGATCGTCGACCCGTTCAACAGCTCACCCCTCGAGGAGCTCATCAACGAGGGCGAGTACTACAAGATGCAGACGTTCGACAAGCACCTGTTCCAGCTCGTCCAGGACGGTCTGGTCACCTACGAGGACGCCTGCAGTGTCGCGTCCCGGCCGCAGGACCTCACCGTCGCGCTGCGCGGCGCCGGAGTCGTGCACTGACCCACGTGCGCTGAACGCGCCGGGCGCTCGGCGCCCGCCCGTCGTTCTACGCCTGCGCCCGGGCGTGCCGTGCGAGCCGAGCCGGCGGCACTTGCCATCCCTCGAGTCGAGATATAACGTGTCTCGAAACGCGATATATCTCGATAGGAGGCATGGCTGTGGAGGCTGATTCCTGGGTCGTGGTCGGGCCCCAGATCATCGAGGTGGACGACGTCCGCTCCGTGCGGGTGGCGCTGGTCGGCGGCCGCGTCGACGTCGTCGGGCGGGACGAGCCGGGGGCGCGGATCGAGGTGCACGCCGTCGAAGGACGGCCGCTCGAGGTGAGCCTGGTCGACGGTGAGCTGCGGGTCGGGTACAGCTTCACACTCGGCGGGTGGGAGGGCTTCCTCGACCGGGTGCGCAACATCCCCGCCCGGGACTCCGCCGACGTGCACATCGCCGTCCACCGCGACGTCGCGGCGCGGCTGGGGACCGTGACCGCCGAGGGCCTGCTCGCCGACATCGAGCAGGGCAGCCAGGTCTCCACCGTCTCCGGCTCCGTCGTCGCCGATGGCACCCACGGGCTCCTCACCACCCGCGCCGTCTCCGGCGATGTGGTGGTTCGCAACCACACCGGCGACCTTCGGGCCAACGCCGTCTCCGGCTCGGTCACCGCCTCGGGGGCATTCGCCCAGGTCTCGGTCACCACGGTCTCCGGGGCTGTTGCGCTCGATGTGACGCGAGCCGCCGGCATCGGGGTGCAGACGGTCTCGGGCGACACCACGGTGCGGGTGCCCGGCGGTCTCGGCGTCGCGGTGGCGGCCAGGAGCGTCTCCGGGCGGGTGATCGTCGACGGCGAGGCGCGGAGGGGTGACGGGCCGGTCACCGGGGCCGTGGACGTCACGAGCGGCGACGGCTCGTGCCGGCTGCGGGTGAACACCGTGTCCGGGCACCTCACGGTGCTGCGCGGTGCTCCCACACCGACCGGCGGGATCGTCTGATGCCGGTCTTCGCCCACGGGCAGCTGCGGCTGTACCTGCTGGCGCTGCTCGAGTCCGGCCCCAAGCACGGCTACGAGCTGATCACGGCGCTCTCCGACCGCTTCGGCGGCACCTACCGGCCCAGCCCCGGCACTGTCTACCCGCGGCTGGCCCGGCTGGAGGAGGAGGGCCTGGTCACCCGGGTCGACGAGGGTCGCAAGGGGATGTACGCCCTGACCGACGCCGGCCGGGCGGAGCTGGCGGAGCGCCGAGACGACCTGGCGGCGCTCGAGGAGAACCTGGCGGAGAGCGTGCGCGCGCTGGCAGCACAGGTGCGCGACGAGGTCAGGGGCGCGATGGCGGGGCTCCGGGCGGATCTGGCCGCGGCCGCCCAGGAGGTGCGCGCGTCAGCGGCGCCACCGCCGGCGACGCATGACCGTCGACCCGCGTCCCGGCTCCGGCGTGCCGAGGCCGAGGGTCTGCTGCAGCAGTTCCGCGACGAGGTGCGCGCCGATCTGCGCCGGGCCGACGCTCTCGGGGACGTGCCGCCGCTCACCGTCGACACGGTCCGGACAGTGCTGAACTCCGCGCGCACGGCGATCCGGGCGACGCTGAACGGGCAGGGGCGTTGACGGGTCAGGGCGCGTCGTCGGGCAGGCCGAGCCAGCGACGCCAGCCGCTGTGCAGCACCAGCCACGCCATCAGCCCGTAGCCAGCCTGCCCAGGAGTGCTGCCGTCACCTGCGGCAAGGTCGGCCAGCCACTGCTCGTGCCGGGCCAGGGGCGTGTAGGCCTCCACGTAGGGCACCCGGCGCCGCTGGGCGACGTCGGCGAACGCCGCGGACAGCTCGGCCTGGCGCTCCGGCTCCTCGTTGGCACCCGGCGGCGGCCCGACAACGAACGGGACGACTCTGAGCTTCTCTGCGCCGTCCAGGATGTTCGCGAGGTTCAGCCGGCTCCGGGCCAGGGACACCCCGTTGCTGAGGTCGGCGCGGCCCAGGCCGATCGCCAGGTAGTGCTGGGCCTCCTGCGGTGCCGGGTCGAGCCGCAGAGCGACCTCTGCCTCCCAGCGTGCCGCCAGTCCGGCAGTGGTCTCGCCGGGGACGGCGAGGGTCATCACCGACGGGGGCGGTTCCAGCACGGTGCGCGCCGTGACCCGACCCACCCAGCCGAGCGCCTTGCGGTCGCCGACGCCGGCGACCAGCTCGTCGCCGACGACGCAGATGCGTCGAGCCACCTGTGTCACGTGCCCTCCTGTCTCCGGTGTCAGTGTGGCCGACGGCGCGCGGTGCGGCCGGGACCGACGCGCGAGGCCGCGGGTCAGCCGGGACCGACGTGCTGCGGCCGAGAGGCGCGCTGAGCCACGCGTCAGAGGAGGCAACCCAGGAGGCCGCCGGTCAGCGGGCGAATGCCTCCTCCACCAGCGCGGCCTGCTCGGCGAGGTGGGTGCGGCTGGAGCCGGTGGCCGGCGACGCCGACCACGGACGCGACACCACGCGCAGCGGACGGCCGAGGTCGGTCCCGAGCGCGAGCGTGACGAACGTCCACGCCCCCTGGTTCTCCGGCTCCTCCTGGACCCAGACCAGCTCGGCGTCACCGTAGCCGGCGAGCGCCTCGGCGATGTCCGAGGTCTGGATCGGGTGCAGCTGTTCGACGCGGACGATGGCGGTCGTCGAGTCCGCCGTCTTCGCGCGGTGGGCCAACAGGTCGTAGTAGACCTTGCCGGCGCACAGCAGCACGCGGTCGACCTTCGCGTCCGCCGGGAGGCGCTCGTCGGGGATCACGGGCCGGAACGATCCGGAGGTGAACGCCGACGTCGGGGACGTCGCCGCCTTCAGGCGGAGCAACGACTTGGGCGTTGCCACCACCAGCGGCCGTCGCGGCCGGGCGTAGGCTTGACGGCGCAGCAGGTGGAAGTAGGAGGCCGGCGTACTCGGCACGGCGACCGTCATGTTGTCCTCGGCGCACATCTGCAGGTACCGCTCGAGCCGGGCCGACGAGTGGTCGGGACCCTGGCCCTCGAAGCCGTGCGGCAGGAGCAGCACGACGGAGGACCGCTGGCCCCACTTCTGCTCGGCCGAGGAGACGAACTCGTCGACGATCGTCTGGCCGCCGCCGGCGAAGTCGCCGAACTGGGCCTCCCAGAGGACCAGTGCGTCCGGCCGCTCCACCGAGTACCCGTACTCGAACCCCATGGCCGCGAACTCCGAGAGGGACGAGTCATAGACCCAGAACTTGCCTTGGTCGCTGGACAGGTAGAGCAGGGGCGTCCACTCGGCGCCGGTGTTCCGGTCGTGCAACACCGCGTGCCGCTGAACGAAGGTTCCGCGGCGGGAGTCCTGGCCGGCCAGCCGGACGGGTGTGCCCTCCAGGAGCAGCGAGCCGAATGCCAGCAGCTCGGCGTAGCCCCAGTCGACCGGGCCTTCCAGGGACATCTGCTCGCGCTTGGCGAGGAGCTGCTCGAGCTTGGGGTGGACCGCGAACCCGGCCGGGGGACGGGTGTGCGCCCGGCCGATCCGGCGCAGCATCTCCGGGTCGACCGCAGTGTGCCAGCCGATGATCGTGCCGGCGTCCCGCAGCTGGGACTGCGGCTTCTCCAGCCCGGCGACCGGCTCCGCCTCGGGATCGGGGGTGTACACGCCCTCCCGGGTCTCGGTGAAGACCCGCTCGAGCTGGCTCTGGTAGTCCTGCAACGCCTGGGAGGCCTCGTCGACCGAGATGTCGCCGCGGCTGACCAGCGCCTCGGTGTACAGCTTGCGGACGGAGCGCTTGGCCTCGATGAGGTTGTACATCAGCGGCTGGGTCATCGAGGGGTCGTCCCCCTCGTTGTGCCCCCGGCGCCGGTAGCACACCATGTCGATGATGACGTCCCGGTCGAACTGCTCCCGGAACTCCAGGGCCAGCTCTGCCACCCGCACGCAGGCCTCGGGGTCGTCGCCGTTGACGTGGAAGATCGGCACCTGGAGGCCCTTGGCGACGTCGGTGCAGTAGTGCGTCGAGCGGGAGGACGACGGCCCGGTGGTGAACCCGACCTGGTTGTTGACGATCACGTGCACCGTGCCGCCGGTGCGGTAGCCGCGCAGCTGGGAGAGGTTCAGGGTCTCGGTGACCACGCCCTGGCCGGCGAAGGCGGCGTCGCCGTGGATCAGGATCGGCAGCACGGAGAACCCGTCGCCGCCCAGGTCGATCCGGTCCTGCTTGGCCCGGACGATGCCCTCGAGCACCGGGTCGACGGCCTCCAGGTGCGAGGGGTTGGCGGCCAGGTACACCTTGGTCCGGGCGCCGGACTCCGATGTGAAGGAGCCCTCCGTGCCCAGGTGGTACTTCACGTCGCCGGAGCCCTGGACGCTGCGCGGGTCCAGGTTGCCCTCGAACTCCGCGAAGACCTGGGCGTAGCTCTTCCCGGCGATGTTGGCCAGCACGTTGAGCCGGCCGCGGTGGGACATCCCGACGCAGACCTCGTCCATGCCGTTCTCGGCAGCGCGGGACAGGACGGCGTCGAGCAGCGGGATGAGCGACTCGCCGCCTTCGAGGGAGAACCGCTTCTGCCCGACGTACTTGGTCTGCAGGAACGTCTCGAACGCTTCCGCCGCGTTCAGTCGGCGCAGGATCCTCAGCTGGTCCTCACGCCGGGTGCGCGCGTAGCCGGACTCCAGGCGTTCCTGCAGCCACCGCCGCTGCCGGGGGTCCTGCAGGTGCATGAACTCCGCGCCGATGGTGCGGCAGTAGGACTCACGGAGCAGGCCAAGGATCTCGCGCAGGGTCGCCCGGGCCTTGCCGGTGAACCCGGCGGTGGGGAACTGGCGGTCCAGGTCCCACAGGGTCAGGCCGTGGTTCTGGATGTCCAGGTCCGGGTGCTTGCGCTGACGGTAGGCGAGTGGGTCGACCTCGGCCATCAGGTGCCCGCGCGATCGGTACGCGTGGATCAGCTCGGCGATCCGGGCCGGCTTGGCCAGCTCGGTGTCGGTGTCGACGGTGTTGTCGCGGACCCAGCGGACGGGCTCGTATGGCACCCGCATCGCGGCGAAGACGCGGTCGTAGAAGCCGCCCTCGCCCAACAGCTTGGCGCTGATGATGCGCAGGAAGTCCCCGGACTGGGCGCCCTGGATGATCCGGTGGTCGTAGGTCGAGGTGAGCGTGAGCACCTTCGACACGCCCATCCGGGCCAGCTGTTCCTCCGAGGCGCCCTGGAACTCCGCCGCGTAGTCCATCGCCCCGACACCGACGATCGTGCCCTGGCCGGCCATCAGCCTCGGCACGGAGTGCACGGTGCCGATCGTCCCGGGGTTGGTCAGGCTGATGGTGGTTCCCGCGAAGTCGTCGGCAGTCAGCTTGCTCGCACGCGCTCGACGGATGACGTCCTCGTAGGCGGCGACGAACTGACCGAAGTCCATCGTGTCGACGCCCATGATGTTGGGCACCAGCAGCTGGCGGGAGCTGTCCGGCCGGGCCAGGTCGATGGCGATCCCGAGGTTCACCGACCTGTGCTGGACGACGGCCGGCTTGCCGTCCTCCTCGATGTAGCCGGCGTTCATCACCGGCATGTCGGCGATGGCCTCGACCACCGCGTAGCCGATCAGGTGGGTGAAGGAGATCTTGCCGCCGCGTCCCCTTTCCAGGTGGTTGTTGACGACGATCCGGTTGTCCACCATCAGCTTGGCCGGGATCGTCCGCACCGAGGTGGCAGTGGGGACCTGGAGGCTGGAGGTCATGTTGGCGACGGTCCGGGCCGCGGCACCGCGCAGCCGCTCGACCACCGGCTCGGGCGAGCCGGCCGGCCACTCCACCCGGGACTGCGGGGTCTCCGCGTACGGCGCTGTTGCTGGTTGTGCCGAGGCGACCGGCGCCGTGGCGGACGGGTCCGGTTCCCGAGGGGTACGCGGCACGGCCTGCGCCGGGGAGCGCATCGCCCGGGGGTGCGGAGTGGGGCGGTCCTCGGGGCCCGTCGGCGGCGGGGCGGGGGCGGCGGGGCCCGGTTCGGCAGTCGTCCCCTCCCGGGCCGGTGCCCCGGTGTCGCGGGAGGTCTTCGTGTCGCGGGAGGTCTTCGTGTCCCGCGTGGTCTCGGGGGCGGCCGTGCCGGCGGGCGCAGCGGCCTCGCGGGCCGCCCCATCGCCGTCGGTGGCTGCGTCGTCGGCCGGCCAGGCCATGGTCACTGCGGCGGCGCGGGGCACCCCGTTCGTCGCCGCCGCAAGGGTCTCCGACCGCGGGCGGTAGTCGGCGAAGAAGTCCCACCATGCCGGGTCGACCGAGTCCTTGTCGGTCAGATACCGCTCGTACAGCTCGTCGACCAGCCACTGATTCGCGCCGAACGTCGACCGCACCGCGTCTCGGTCAGCCTTTTGGGACACGCGAGGATCGCCCACTTCCAGACCACGGACCTTCGACGTTGTGACGGCCCTTCTTGTGCGTTCCACCCTAGGCCACGGAGCCAACGGTCTCGCCTGCAGACGCCCTGGTCCGGGCCGTTGTGGGGGGCCGCTCGGCCGCCCGGGTGAGGTTCGGTCCGCACCCAGCAATGAGCGCGCAAACACCCGGTCCAGGCTGTGTCAAAGCCAGGTCACGGGCACTCAGGTGATGTCGCGACGGAACGTGGTGAAGCGTCCGACGGCCGCCAGCACCAGTCCGTACCCCACCAGGACCACAAGCCCCTGCCACCGAGGCAGAAGGTCGTTCAGGCCGGAGATGCTGTACAGGCTCGAGCCGGCGATCGCCTCGCCCGCGGCGCCCGGCAGGAACTTCGGCACGCCCTTGGTGGCGTCGATCAGTCCGAGGGCGATGCGCAGCACCGGCTCGACGAGCTGGGTGAAGGCGAGCACGACGACGATCGCGACCACCTGGTTCTTCAGCGCGGCCCCGAACCCGGCGCCCACCAGCCCCCACACGGTGATCGCGATGACCGCGAACAGGGCTGTGCGCAGGATCTCGGGGTCGGTCAGCAACGGGTCCTTGTCCCTCAGGGCGAGCACAGCGCCCCCGGCCGTCATGGTGGCGGCGGTCCCGATGACGCCGTACAGGAAACCGATCGGCAGGCTCGCGACGAGCTTCGCGCCCAGCACGACGCTCCGGCGTGGCTCCGCAAGGAGGGTCGGCGTGATGGTCATGTGCCGGAACTCACCACCGACCGACAGCGCCCCGATGATCAGCGGGAAGACGTACCCGAGCGTTGGCGCAAGGGTGTACACGGTCAACGCGAGGTCGGTCGCAGACAGTGCAGGCGCCGCTTGTTGGTCTCCGCCCAACCCCATGCTGCTTCCTGATGGGTCCATGGCGAACGAGAAGGCCATCACAGCAGCGAGGAAGCCCATGTACAGCGCCATGGTGACGAGCAGGATCCACCACATGCGGGTGGTCACGAACTTGCGGTACTCCGCGACGAGTGCGGCCCTCATGCCGCACCTCCCACGGTCCCGGGGGTGACTGCGGGAGCGGGGGCGACGGCGCCGTAGTGGGGTCCTTCATCGTCGCCGGTGAGCCGCAGGAAGATGTCCTCCAGGCCGACGTCCCGGCTGGCCAGCTCGTGCAGCTCGACGCCGGCCCGGAAGGCCGCGGCGCCGACGACCCAGGCGTCGACGTCGCGCACCAGGAGGGATCCCGATGCGTCGACCGTCTGGGCCTGCCCAGGCCATTCGGCGGCCACCATCGCGGCGAGCCGCGCGGCGTCGGGGGACTTCACGAAGACCTGTCGAGTGGTGAGCAGGGCCAGGTCCGCGAGCGACGAGGCGTGCACCAGCCGGCCCTTGGCGATGATGATCACGTCGTCAACGGTCTGCTGCACCTCGGAGAGCACGTGGCTGGAGATCAGCACCGTTCGGCCCTCCCGTGCGAGGTGACGCAGCAGGGCCCGCAGCCAGGCGATCCCCTCCGGGTCGAGGCCGTTCGCCGGTTCGTCCAGCAGCAGCACCCTGGGGTCGCCCAGCAGGGTCGCGGCCAGACCGAGCCGCTGGCGCATGCCCATCGAGAACTCCCCGACCCGTCGGTTCGCGGCATCGCTCAGGCCGACCAGCTCCAGCACCTCGTCGCACCGCGCCGTCGGGACCCCCACCTGCGGGGCGTACACCCGCAAGTGGTCCCGGGCGGTGCGACCGGGGTGGAAGCTTGCCGCCTCCAGGGCCGCGCCCACCACCTGCCCCGGCCTACCGAGGTCGTGGTAGTGCCGACCCCCGATGGTTGCGGTGCCCGACGTGGGCTTCACCAACCCGAGGAGCATCCGCAGGGTGGTCGTCTTTCCCGCGCCGTTCGGTCCGAGGAAGCCGGTGACCCGTCCGGGCCCGACCCGGAAGGAGAGGTCGTCGACCGCCTGCACCGGGCCGAACGCCTTGGAGATGTGGTCGACCGCGACGACGCCGGGCTCGGCAGTCGGCGGGTCGAGGACTGTCTGCTCGCTCACGCGTCCCACCGTAGCGGGGCTCAGACGAGAGGCCCGCGGATTTTCGGCAGGGTGACGCGCATCGTGCAGCCTGACGGCGTGTCCGCGACCTGGACGGTCCCGCCGTGCAGCTCTGCGGCCCACCGCACGATGGACAGGCCGAGTCCCGTGCCGCCGGTGCTCTCGCGTCCGGTCTGGGTTGGTGCGTTGCCCCGGGTGAACCGCTGGAAGACCCGCTGACGGTCCGCGGGGGCGATGCCGGGGCCCTCGTCGGCCACGTCGATGACGACCCAGGGACCGCTGCGTCGGGCCTCCAGACGCACATCGGCCTCCGCCGGGGAGTGCCGGACCGCGTTGTGCAGCAGGTTCGCGATCACCTGGTGCAGCCGCTCGGCGTCCGCGGGGACGGTGAGGTCCGGTGGGTCCACCGCCACGTGGATGGCCACGCCCTTCTGCGCGCCGATGGGGCGGGCCGCAACGGCCGCCTCCTCGAGGAGCTCCGCGACCGGCACGTCGGCGATGTCCAGCCCGACGGCGCCAGCCTGGATCCGCGAGAGGTCCAGCAGGTAGGTGACGAGCCGGCCGAGCCGCTCGGTCTGGTCGAGGGCGGCCTGCAACGAGGCGGCGTCCGGATCGACGACGCCGTCCACCATGTTCTCCAGCTGGGCGCGCAGGGCCGCGACCGGCGTGCGCAGCTCATGGGAGACGTTGGCCACCATCTCCCGCCGCAGCGTCTCGACCTCCGCCAGGTCCTGGGCCATCGTGTTGAACGCCTGCGCCAGCTGGCCCACCTCGTCGCGGCTGGTGGCCCGGACCCGCCGCGAGTAGTCGCCCGACGCCATCGCCTGGGCGGCCGCGCGCATCTCCCGCAGCGGCGCTGTCATGCCATGGGCGAGCACCTGCACCGCGATCACCGACACGACGATCGCCAGGGGCAGGGTCTTGGTGGGGCCCAGGTGGTTGTACAGACCGATCCAGGTGATGAACGCGGCGAGGGAGACCGTCACGGTGACGAGGATCCCGAGCTTGATCTTGATCGAGGAGAACCGGTCGAGCGGGCGCATGTCGGGCAGCCGCCCGCGACCGGCGTGCCGTGGGGTGCTCACTCAGCTACCAGCGGGCTCGAACGCGTAACCCACACCGTGCACGGTCCGGATCAGATCCGGGCCGAGCTTGCGACGCAGGGCCTTGACATGGGAGTCGACGGTGCGCGTGCCGCTCGCGTCCACCCAGTCCCACACCTCGGCCAGCAGGCGCTCGCGGGTCAGGACGGTGCGCGGGGTGGCCGCCAGCGTGACCAGGAGGTCGAACTCGGTCGGGGTGAGGTGAACGGGCACGCCCGCCCGCGACACCCGGCGCTGCGCCCGGTCGATGACCACGTCCCCGGCGGTGATCGACGGGCTCGACTGGTCGTTCAGCTGAGCGGCCCGCTCGACCCGCCGGAGCAGCGCTTTGGTCCTGGCCAACAGCTCGCGCATGGAGAAGGGCTTGGTCATGTAGTCGTCGGCGCCGACCCCCAGCCCGACCAACACGTCCGTCTCGTCGTCGCGCGCGGTGAGCATCAGCACCGGTACCGGCCGCTCCGCCTGGATGCGGCGACAGACCTCGAGGCCGTCCATCCCGGGCAGCATCACGTCCAGGATCACGATGTCCGGGTCCAGCTCGGCAGCCGCGCGCACGCCGCTCGGCCCGTCGCCCGCGATGTCGACCCGCCAGCCCTCGGCGGCCATCCGGTGTGCGATGGCCGTGGCGATCGCGGGCTCGTCCTCGACCACCAGCACGCGCACCGCGCTCGCGTCCGCGCCTCCCGAATCGTTGGGGCGGCCTGCGTCGCCGGAAGGGGTCTGCCTGGTCGCCATGATCCCAAGCGTTGCACAGCCCTGGGCTATGCTCGCCGCATCATGGCCAGCTCAAGTCCGTGCCGGTCGTCCGGCACCGGCGCGCTCCGGGTCCTGACGCCACAGCGATGGCGCGACGTCGTGCGACCCCGATCCCCGCGACCCGACCCCCCGCCATGCTGACCGAGTGGCTGCTGGTGGGCCTCGGCGTGCTGCTGACTGCGGGCACCGCTGTCTTCGTCGCTGCGGAGTTCGCCCTGGTCACGCTCGACCCCGGGCTCGTCGACCGTGACCTGGCGGGCCAGCAGGACATCCGCGCACGCTCGGTGCGCAAGGCGCTGCGTCAGCTCTCGACGCAGCTGTCCGGCGCCCAGGTGGGGATCACCGTCACGACCATCCTCCTGGGCTACACCGCTCAGCCGGCCCTGGCCACCCTGCTGACCGGCCCGCTGGACTCGACCCCGCTGGCCCGCGGAGCCGCCACCGGGCTCGCCGCGGCGCTCTCCCTGATCGTCGTCAACGTGTTCTCGATGATCTTCGGCGAGCTGGTTCCCAAGAACGCGGCGCTGAGCAGCCCGCTGACCACCGCTCGCGCTGTCGCGCCGCTGCAGAGAGGGTTCACCGCGGCGCTGCGCCCGCTGATCCTGCTGCTGAACAACAGCGCCAACGCGCTGCTGCGCCGGATCGGCGTCGAGCCGCGGGAGGAGCTCTCCGGGGGGCGCTCGGCACAAGAGCTGGTCGCCCTCGTGCGGCGCTCGGCGGCGGCCGGCACCCTGGACGAGGGCACCGCGATCCTGTTGGCGAACTCGATCGAGCTCGACACGCTCACCGCCGTCGACGTCATGACGGACCGGACCCGGATGGCCGTGGTGCGCCGTGAGGACAGCGCGGCGGACGTGGTGGCCCTGGCCAGGGAGACCGGGCACTCCCGGTTCCCGGTGATCGGGGACAGCCACGACGACGTGCTCGGCCTGGTGCACCTGCGCCGCGCCATCTCGGTGCCGTACAAGCGCCGCGCCAAGGTGCCGGCTCCGGCGCTGATGGAACCGGCCCCCCGCGTACCCGAGACCGTCACGCTGGGCCCGCTGCTGGTCGAGCTGCGCGAGCACGGGCTGCAGATGGCCGTCGTGGTGGACGAGTACGGCGGCACATCAGGGGTGGTCACCCTCGAGGACGTGGTCGAGGAGCTGGTCGGGGACGTCGCGGACGAGCACGACCCGCGGCGGGCCGGCGTGCACCCTGTGGGCGACGGCGTCTGGAGCGTGCCGGGTCTGCTCCGCCCCGACGAGCTGACCGAGCGGACCGGCCTCGCGGTGCCGGAGGAGGGCGCCTACGAGACCTTGGGCGGGCTGGTGATGGCCCTCCTCGGTCGTGTGCCGGTCGTCGGCGACGTCGTGCAGGTGGCCGGCGTCGTGCTCCGGGTCGAGGCGATGGACGGTCGTCGCGTGAGCCGCGTGCTGATCAGCGAGGTGACCGCGTGAGCGCCGGGGCGGCAGCACTTCTCGGCCTGGCGCTGCTGGCCGCGAACGCGTTCTTCGTCGGTGCGGAGTTCGCCGTCGTCTCCGCCCGTCGCAGTGCCATCGAACCGCTGGCAGCCGCGGGGTCGGCACGGGCGCGCACGGCGCTGTGGGCGATTGAGCACGTCTCGCTGATGCTGGCCTGCGCGCAGCTCGGGGTCACCGTGGCATCCGTCTCGCTCGGCGTGGTCGCCGAACCTGCGGTCGCTCAGGTGATCGAGGGTCCTCTGGCGACGCTCGGCCTCCCGGAGTCGGCGGTCCACCCGATCGCGGTGGTGATCGCTCTGGCCGTCGTCGTCTACCTGCACGTGGTGCTGGGCGAGATGGTGCCGAAGAACCTCGCCGTCGCCGGGCCCGAGCGGGCGGCGTTGTGGTTCGCGCCGCCGCTGGTGTGGGTCGCCCGGACGGTCAGCCCGGTGATCACGGCGCTGAACTGGCTGGCCAACCACGCGGTGCGGCTGCTCGGCCTCGAGCCGAAGAACGAGGTGGCCTCGGCGTTCACCGTCGAGGAGGTGCAGTCGATCGTCGAGCGCTCGCAGGCGGAGGGGCTGCTGCACGACACGCAGGGCCTGCTGGCGGGTGCCATGCAGTTCTCCGACCGCACGGCGGGCGACGTGATGGTGCCGGTGGCGGACCTGGTGTCGCTCGCGCACGGCTGCACGGTCGAGGATGTCGAACGGAGCGTCGCACGAACGGGCTTCTCCCGCTTCCCCGTAGTGGACGACGGCGGGGCGCCCGTCGGATACCTGCACCTGAAGGATGTGCTGTACGCAGGACCGGACGAGCGGGCTCATGTGGTGCCGGCCTGGCGGGTTCGGGCGTTGGCGGAGGTGCGACCGGACGACGAGGTCGAGGAGGCCCTTGCGGCGATGCAGCGCACCAGCACGCACCTGGCGCGGGTGGTGGTGCCCCGCGCGGCGGACACCGAGGTCGGCGACGGCGCGGGGGAGCCGGCCGCCGAGACCGCGACCCAGGCCCGGGCAGCGCATCCGGCAGGCCAGGTGATCGGGGTCGTGTTCCTCGAGGACATCCTGGAGGAGCTGGTCGGCGAGGTCCGCGACGCCATGCAGCGTCGGCTCCCCGGCGCCTCCTGAACGACCGGTGACGAACGGTTGAACAACCCAGATGTGACAATGCTCGCGGAACCAATGTGGCCAGGGACTTGGTTCGTGGCGATCTGACCCGTTACTGTTGGCACTTCTGCTCGCCGTCCCTGCGGACTACCGTGTCCTGGGCGCGTTGTGTTCGCGGGTGAGCCCCCAGCGGGGGTGGTAGGTACGGATCGCAGGCACGGAGGTGTTGTGGAGTCTGGCCGTTCGCGGACGACTGTGTCCTCGGCGACCTCTCGACGCGACGTGCACAGCCCCGGCCGGGAGCGCCGACGTCGTTCGTCTGCCCCGATCTGGGCACCCCGAGCCGCAGTGCTGGTGGCCCTCGGCGTCGCCACCATCGGCGTTCCGCTGGTGGACGCCGCATCCCCCTCGGTGGCCGCAGCCGACGTCGCCGCGAGCCTGGCGGCCGGCTATCCCACCGCCTTCGACGTCCTGTCCGGCCCGATCGACCAGCAGGGGACCCCGACGTCACTGCTGGCGGCGCTCCCGGGTGCGGAGCGGGTCTCCGACGAGGTGAGCCGCTCGCTCGACCGCGACCCGTTGCCCGGGTGCGACGGGCAGCCACGCTACGGCGCGAGCAACGGTGCGGTCCCAGCGACCGACCTGTGCCTACTGTGGGACGGCGTCCAGATGCTCCGCGGCGACGCGGCCGTCACCCTCGCGGAGCTCAACCTCAACTTCCGGGCGGCATTCGGCCGGGACCTGTGCATCACGGACTCCTACCGGACGTTGGCGGAGCAGCGGCACCTGGCCTACACCAAGGGCGGACTGGCGGCCACACCGGGCACGTCGAACCACGGGTGGGGCCTGGCCATGGACCTCTGCGCCTCCGATGCGCGCAGCTCCAGCGTCTACACGTGGCTCACCGAGAACGGCCCGATCTTCGGCTGGACCAACCCGGGCTGGGCGCTCCCCGGCGGCGCCGGCCCGCACGAACCCTGGCACTGGGAGTACCTGCCTGGGACGACCGAGTTCGGCACCGACTACTCCCACTGAGTCGCCCGCTCACAGCAGGGTGGCTCCCCAGGTGACCTCGTGGCCGGCGCCGGGCGCCAGGTGCACCAGCCGATCGCCCGTGCGGAAGGCGTCGGCGATGCAGCTCATCGGCTCGGCCGCGAGGCCGGCGCGCTGGTGCGCAGGGCTGATGTGGTCGCCGGTGCAGACCTGCCAGGTGTCCATCGACGCATCCATCCACACCGCGGCAGTCCGGCCGTCCGGACCGCCCAGCACCGCCCAGGACAGGCCGTCGTCGTCGCGCAGCACGTCCAGGTAGGCGTCGTCCAGGTCGAGGCCCCTGGCGGAACGGGGGGCCCGGAGGTCGTACCGGCCGGCGGCGGGTTCGGTGCCCACCGGGAGCAACCGCTGATCGGTCACCACCCGGGTCGCCGCGTCCAGCCGCACGGTGCAGTCGTCCAGCGAGGCGGCACCGGGGGAGAGCCACGGGTGGAAGCCGATGCCGTACGGAGCCGCCTGCGAGCCGAGGTTCGTCGCCCGGGCCGTCACCGTCAGACCGTCGGCGCCGAGCCGGTAGGTCACCACCAGGTGCAGGTCGAACGGGTAGCCGCGGCTCGGCGCGAGACGCAGCTCGAGCGTCACCGCCGCTCCCTCGGCGTGGGCGTCGTCGTCGACGGCCACCACCTGCCAGCGCTGCCACATCACCAGACCGTGCAGAGCGGTGCTGGTGGGTGGCTCGCTGATGTCGAGCTGGTGCTCCGTGCCCGCGTAGGTGTAGCGCCCGTCCCGTATCCGGTTGGGCCATGGGGCCAGCACTGCGCCATGGCCCGCCGGTGCCACCTCGTCGGCGCCGAACGGGGTGAACACGTTCCGGCCGCCGACGGCGTAGCTGCGCATCTTGGCACCTACATCGGTGATCGTGGCCTCGTGCTCACCTGAGCGGATCCGGAACTGGAACCCGGAGAGCGGGGCTGGGGTGTCGGCCGAGGACTGGGTGGTCATCCCGGCAGGCTAGTGCCCTGCCCTGTGCTACGCGCGGTCGATCTGGGCGCTGAGGCGGTCGATCTGCTCGCCGAGCGAGTCCAGCGCCCGACGCACGGCCCCTTCCGTCGTGGCTGCGGCGTCCGACACCTTCGCCCGGGCCTCTGCGAGACCGGCCCGTGCCTCGGCGACCGCCTGATCCGCGGCGGGTCCGGCGGCGTCGGCCTCGTCCTCGATCGCGGTGCGGGCCCGCCCGATGGCGTCCGTCGCGCTGCCCACCGCGTCCTCGACGGCGGCCCGGGTGGCTTCGTCGAGACCAGCACCCTCGATCTCCTGCTGCACGCCCTCGGCCGACGCGCGGGCGTCGTCGACGCCCTGCTCCATCTGCTCCTGCAGGTGGTCCAGCTCGGGGCTGCCGCCCGCGTCACAGGCGGTCAGGCCGATCAGCAGGACGGCGGCCGCGAGGGCCGCAACCGATGCCTGGTGGGCACGGAGGCGACGCCGCCCGGGGGGAACGGTACGCATGGGTCCTCCTGGGAGTCGGGGGCTCCGGTCGCGCCCCGCGGACCCGATGATGCACGGGTTCACCCGTCGAGGCACTCCGGCGATCCGGCGGGCTGCCTCGACCACCATCGAGCGGGGCATCGCAAGGTTCAGCCTGACGAAGCCCCGCCCGGCCTCGCCGCACCACGCGCCATCGGTCACGGCGACGCCGGTCTGTCGCCGGATCCAGCGCTCCAGGTCCCCCGGGTCCGCCCGGGCCCATTCGGGGGCGTCGTCCGCGTGTGACGCGCCCGACCTCGCATCCAGAGCCGCCCGCAGGTCCAGCCAGGCGAGGTAGGTGCCCTCGGGTGCCCGGTAGCCGACCAGGGGAGCCCGCTCGTCCAACGCCTGTCGGAGGGCATGACGGTTGCCGTCCAGGTAGCCCAGCGCCTCCGTGAGCCAGGGGCCCGCCTCGGTGTAGGCGGCGCTGTTCGCCACGGCCCCGATCGTCGACGCCCCTTCCGTGAGGAGGATGTCCGTACGCGCCCAGGCCGCGGCGTCCGCGGCGTTGCTCAGCACCACCTGGGCGCACTTCAGACCGGGGATGTTCCACGCCTTCGATGCCGACGTCGCGGTCACGGTGTGCGACGCCGTCACGCCCGACAGCGAGGCGTACGGGATGTGGTGCGCGCCGGGGTGCACCAGCGGGGCATGGATCTCGTCGGAGAACACCCGGCCCCCGTTGCGCTCGACGATGTCGGCCACTGCCAGCAGCTCGTCGCGCTCGAGCACCCGCCCGGTCGGGTTGTGCGGGTTCACCAGGACCAGCAGGTGGCCGCCGGCGCGGAACGCGCGGTCGATCCCGTCGAGGTCGAGGGCGGCGCGCCCACCGGCGGCCGACCCGGTGAGCATCGGGACCTGGATCACCTCGCGGCCCCAGACACCGGGTGCGGTGACGAAGGGCATGTACGCCGGCGTCGGCAGGATCACCGGGGAGCCGGGCCGGGAGAACTGGTCGATCGTGATCCGCAGCGCCTCCCGCACGTCCCCCACCGGGTGGACCCGGGCGGGGTCCACCTGCCACCCGTAGCGGTCCAGCTGCCAGCGGGCGCATGCCTCGCCGAGCTGCCGCCGGACCGCGGGAGGCAGGTACCCGAGCAGCCCTGCGCCGACGGCGTCGCACACCGCTGCGGTGATGGCCGGCGCGATGCCGAGGTCGGACTCCGCGACCCAGGCCGCGATGTCGACATCGGGCATCGCCGTCCATTTCAGGCTGCCCCGACGGCGCAGCTCGGCGGTGTCGGGCAGGTCACGAGGGTCGGCCGTCATGGGGGGCACGGTGGTCGGGGGACACGGTGGGGGACACGATGGGGGACCCGATGGGGGACCCGGTGGCCGGCGTCGGGCGGGCGCGACAGCGGGCGTCCCGGACGGGGATGTAACCGAACGGTTGCGCACCTTGTGCCGAACGGGTGATTTTCGCGGTCAAGACGGCGATTTGTTTGCCGGATGTCCGGATTTGTGTCAGCCTGTCCGTGTCAGCGAGAAGGGCAAACCCTCCGCGAGGTGGGGACGCAAAGCCGACGGGACCCCCGAGGTCGGCCGGGCAGACCGAACGACAAGGAGCGCAGATGTCACCTCAGACGCCAGCAAGGGCGAACCGTACCGACACACCTGGAGCACTGCTCACACCCTCTGAGGTGGCCAGCCTGTTCCGCGTGGACCCCAAGACCGTGACCAGGTGGGCGAAGGCCGGCAAGTTGTCGGCGATCCGCACGCTCGGCGGGCACCGGCGCTACAGCGAGGCCGAGGTCCGGAGCCTGCTCACAGGCATCCCGGCGCCGCGGGACTACGACCAGTAACCGCGCCAGGCGAGTGCCCCACCGGAGCGTTCCGGTGGGGCTTTTGCCTGTCAAGGGCTCTTCGCCGGTCAGGGGAGCTCGTTCGTCCGGGGACTCTGGGGACGCGGCGCAGAACCGGTCCGGATGAGGGCTCGGACGGTCGACGGCCGGTGGGAGCGCGGCGGTTCGGGTGCCCGCGACAGGAATCGAACCTGCGGCCTTCTGCTCCGGAGGCAGACGCTCTATCCCCTGAGCTACGCGGGCGAGGGACGGTGCAGAACACTACCAGCCGTTCAGCCGACCGGATCGTCCCCGATGAACTCCGAGAGGTAGTCGTCGATCTCCGCCATCGCGGCAACGGTGTCTCCGGCCGCGATGGCCTCGACCAGGAGGCTGTGCGCGTCGTCGTCGCCCACCAGGTGCTCGAAGTTGAACCGGATGTTCGCGGTGATCGCGTCCTGGAGGTTCTCGTAGAGGGCGAGCAGCACGGGGTTCTTGGCGGCCACCGCGATGGTGCGGTGGAGCACGAGGTCGGCCACCACCATCACGTCCAGGTCGCCGCTCGCGCGCGCCGCAGCGCGGCGGTCCCGCAGGTCGCGCAGCTCGGCGACCTGCTCGGGGGTGCGCCGCTGCGCGGCGAGCCGCGCGCACTCCACCTCCAGGCTGCGCCGGACCTCCAGCACATCCCGTTGGTGTGCCCCGTCGATCTGCCGACCCATCGCGGTGCCCAGCTCGGAGTCGGAGATCACGTAGGTGCCGGATCCTTGCCGACGCTCCAGCATCCCTGCGTGCACAAGGGACTGCACCGCCTCGCGCACCGTGTTCCGGCCGACACCGATCAGCTCGGTCAGCTCGGGTTCCGGGGGGATGCGGGTACCGACCGGCCAGGCGCCGGAGATGATCTGCTGGCGCAGCCGTGCCACGGCTTGGTCGATGAGGTTGGTCCGCTGAGTCATCCCACCTCCTGGGTCGGGTGAGAGGCAGTCAACACCTCGGCAGGGTCTTCGCGCATCTCTCGGCTGCTCGAGCGGCCGGATCCGCGGCCTCGGCGGGTCACTCCGGCCCGGGAAATGTGGCCCGGGAAAAGCTGGCCGGAGTGACCCGCCGTGCTGGGTAGGCTTTGCCAGTGACCCCCGCCGAGCTCTCCCAGGCACTGCACGCCGTCCTGACAGCCGCCGTCGCAGACGGCGCGCTCTCGTTGGCTGCCGCAGACGTCCCGGCGCACGTCACGGTGGAACGGCCGCGTTCGCGGGAGCACGGCGACTGGGCGACCAACGTCGCCCTGCAGCTCGCCAAGAGGGTCGGCATGCCGCCGCGGGACGTCGCACGGGTGCTCGCCGAACGTCTGGCCGGGGTGCCCGGCGTCGCGGCCGTCGACATCGCCGGGCCGGGCTTCCTGAACATCACCCTCGACACTGCCGCTGCCGGTGGGCTTGCGCGAGTCGTCGTCGAGGTGGGGAGCGCGTACGGCACCAACCAGGCGCTGGCGGGTCAGCGGATCAACCTGGAGTTCGTCTCGGCCAACCCGACCGGCCCGCTGCACATCGGCTCGGTCCGGTGGGCGGCCGTCGGCGACTCGCTCGCCCGGATGCTGCAGGCCTGCGGTGCCGACGTGGCCCGCGAGTACTACTTCAACGATGCCGGGGCGCAGATCGAGCGGTTCGCCCGCTCGCTGCTCGCGCGCGCCAGGAACGAGGAGGCTCCCAAGGACGGCTACGGCGGTCAGTACATCGCCGACATCGCCGACCAGGTGATGGCCGACGCCGTCGGGGCAGGCGAGCCGGACCCGACCACTCTGCCCGACGCCGAGGCGCAGGTGGTGTTCCGCGTCCGCGGCGTCGATCTGATGTTCGCCGAGATCAAGGCGAAGCTGCACGAGTTCGGGGTCGACTTCGACGTGTACTTCCACGAGGCCTGGCTGCACGACTCCGGGGCCGTGGAGCACGCCGTCGCGCGGCTGCGCGAGCTCGGTCACGTCTTCGAGGCCGACGGCGCGACGTGGCTGCGGACCACCGACTTCGGTGACGACAAGGACCGGGTGATCGTCAGGTCCGACGGCGGCCCGGCCTACATCGCCGGTGACCTTGCCTACTACCTGGACAAGCGCGAGCGCGGCTTCGACCGGGTGATCATCATGCTGGGCGCTGACCACCACGGGTACATCGGCCGGATGATGGCGATGTGCGCCGCCTTCGGCGACACGCCGGGGGTCAATCTCGAGATCCTGATCGGTCAGATGGTCAACCTGCTCAAGGAGGGCCAGCCGGTGCGGATGTCCAAGCGCGCGGGGACCGTCGTCACGATCGACGACCTGGTGGACGCGGTGGGCGTCGACGCGGCCCGCTACTCGCTCGCCCGCTCGTCGGTCGACTCGATGATCGACCTGGATCTCGACCTGCTCGCGACCGCCACCAACGAGAACCCGGTCTTCTACGTGCAGTACGCCCATGCGCGGACGTCGAACGTCGCCCGCAACGCGGCGCGGCTCGGGGTGCGGCGAGCGGACGGCTTCGACCCGTCCCTGCTCGACCACCTCTCGGAGTCGACCCTCCTGGCCAAGCTCGGGGACTTCGGCCGCGTGGTGACCCAGGCCGCAGAGCTGCGTGAGCCGCACCGGGTGGCGCGGTACCTGGAGGAGCTGGCCGGCGCGTACCACAAGTGGTACGACCAGCGCCGGGTGATCCCGCTCGGCGACGAGCCGGTCAACAACACCCACCGGACCCGGCTGTGGCTCAACGACGCCACCCGCACGGTCCTCGCGAACGGGCTCGGCCTGCTCGGCGTGAGCGCACCGGAGCGGATGTGAACCTGCCGACGCACGTGTGGCCGGCCGGCGCCGCCCGGGGCGCGGACGGTGCCGTGCGGGTGGCCGGCGTCGACCTGCGCGCGCTCGCGGCAGAGCTGGGCACGCCCGCGTACGTGCTGGACGAGGCGGACTTCCGGTCCCGCGCCCGCAGCTTCCGCGAAGGCTTCGAGCGTGCGTTCGCCGCCATCGGGACGCACGTCGACGTCTACTACGCCGGCAAGGCGTTCCTGTGCACGGCCGTCGCGCGGTGGGCGCACGAGGAGGGTCTGCGGATCGACACCTCCACGGGTGGTGAGCTGGCCGTCGCGCTGCGCGCCGGTATTCCCGGCGCAGACATCGGCCTGCACGGCAACAACAAGTCCGATGGGGAGATCGCCCGGGCGCTGGAGGTCGGCGTCGGGCGGATCGTGATCGACTCCCTCGGTGAGGTCGACCGGGTGGCCGATGCCGTCCGGTCCCGGGGCGACGGCCGACGGGCCCCGGTCATGGTGCGCGTCACCACGGGCGTGCACGCCGGGGGACATGAGTACATCTCCACGGCGCACGAGGACCAGAAGTTCGGGCTCTCGATCAGCGGCGGCCGCGCCCTCGAGGCGCTCCGGGCCGTGCTGGCACGGCCCGAGCTGGACCTGATCGGGGTGCACTCGCACATCGGTTCCCAGATCCTCGACCCGTCGAGCTTCGAGGTCGCGGCCCGTCGGGTGCTCGAGCTGCGTGCCGAGCTGGCCACGCTCACCGGCCACCTGATGCCGGAGGTCGACCTCGGCGGGGGCTTCGGGATCGCGTACACCCCCGGCGAGGTCCCGCTGGACCCGGTGCGGGTCGCCAAGGACGTGGCCGGCGTCGTGGACGCCACCTGTGCCGAGCTGGGCACGCCGGTGCCGCGGATCTCGGTCGAACCGGGACGGGCGATCGTCGGGCCGACCACGCTGACCCTGTACACGGTGGGCACCGTGAAGCCGGTCACCGTCGACGAGCGGCTCACCCGGCTGTACGTGTCGGTGGACGGGGGGATGAGCGACAACCTGCGACCGGCGTTGTACGGCGCGCGGTACACCGCTGCCCTGGTGTCGCGCGCTGCTGGGGCGGACCTGGTCCCGGCCAGGGTCGTCGGCAAGCACTGCGAGAGCGGGGACATCCTGGTGCACGACGTCCAGCTGCCCGCCGACATCGCGCCGGGCGACCTGCTCGCTGTTCCGGTGACGGGTGCGTACGGACGCTCGATGGCGTCCAACTACAACCACGTCCCCCGGCCGCCGGTGGTCGCGGTGCGCGACGGCGTCGCCCGGGTCATCGTCCGCCGCGAGACCGAGCAGGACCTGCTGGCGCTCGACGTCGGCTGAGTGATGTCCGCTGCACGTCTCGCTCGGATCTGCGCGTCCGAGACCCCGATCCGAGCGAGGCGTGCTGGCGGGCGGCGGACAGTGCCCCGGCGAACACCCCTTCACCCGTATCCTTGGCACGCCCTCGGCCCCGCCGCGGGGTGCACGGATCGTCGGGCCCCTGGCTCGGCTGACGCAGACGAAGAGGTGAAACGTGGCATCCCACGACGGCCCGGTACGGGTGGCCCTGCTCGGCTGCGGAACCGTCGGTACCGAGGTGGCCCGTCTGCTGATCACCCACGCCGACGACCTGGCGGCACGCGTCGGTGCGCCGCTGGAGCTGGTCGGGATCGCCGAGCGCACCCTTGACGCCCCCCGCGACCCGGCCATCGACCGTGGGCTGCTGACCACCGACTGGGCCGGACTGGTGGCTCGGGCCGACATCGTGATCGAGCTGATCGGCGGCCTGGAGCCGGCCCGGACCATGCAGCTGCAGGCCATCGCCGGTGGCGCATCGGTCGTCACTGCGAACAAGGAGCTGTTGGGCAAGGACGGGCCAACCCTGTACGCGGCCGCCGAAGCAGCCGGGGTCGACCTGTACTTCGAGGCCGCGGTCGGCGGCGCCATCCCGTTGATCCGCCCGGTCCGCGAGTCCCTCGCCGGGGACCGGATCACCCGGGTGCTCGGGATCGTCAACGGCACCACCAACTACGTGCTGGACCAGATGGCTACGACCGGTGAGGAGCTCGGCCAGGCCGTCAAGCAGGCGCAGGAGCACGGCTACGCCGAGGCCGACCCCACGGCGGACGTCGAGGCCTACGACGCCGCCGCGAAGGTGGCGATCCTGGCCTCCCTCGCCTTCCACACCCGGGTGAGCACGGCAGATGTGTACCGGGAGGGCATCACCGCGATCACCCCTGAGGACGTGGCATGGGCGACCGAGACCGGCCATGTGATCAAGCTGCTCGCGGTGGCCGAGCGCACTCCCGCGGACGGCGGGGGCAGCTCGGGGATCGTCGTCCGGGTGCACCCGGCGCTGGTCCCGGACGAGCACCCGCTCGCCGGCGTGCGGGGTGCGTTCAACGCCGTGTTCGTCGAGGCCGAGGCCGCCGGTCCGCTGATGTTCTACGGCCAGGGAGCCGGCGGCGTGCCGACGGCCAGTGCGGTCCTTGGCGACGTTGTCACCATCGCGCGGCACCTGGTGTATGGCGGGCGCGGACCGATCGAGTCCCGTTACGCCGATCTCCCCGTGCTGAGCATTGCGGACGCGGTCACCCGCTACCAGGTGCGGCTGCGGGTCGCGGACCGGCCCGGTGTGCTGGCCAAGGTCGCTCAGGCGTTCGCCGCCAACGGGGTGTCGATCGAGGCCGTTCGGCAGTCCGGCAGCCGGGGTGACCACGCCGACCTGCTGGTGGTGACGCACGCCGCGCGGGAGTCGGCGCTGTCCGCCACCGTCGCGATGCTGGATGGTCTCGACGTGGTGAGCGCGGTCTTGTCCGTGCTCAGAGTCGAAGGAGCCTAGGTGGCACAGCAATGGCGTGGGGTGATCGCCGAGTACGGCGACCACCTCCCCGCGCACGTCAAGGAACGCGTCGTGACCCTGGGGGAGGGCGGCACGCCGCTGGTCCCTGCGCCGCTGCTGTCCGAGCTGACCGGCGCGGACGTGTACCTGAAGGTCGAGGGGATGAACCCGACCGGTTCGTTCAAGGACCGCGGGATGACCACCGCGATCTCCTCGGCGGCCGCCCGCGGGATCCGCACCGTGATCTGTGCATCGACCGGGAACACCTCGGCGTCGGCCGCCGCCTACGCGACCGCCGCCGGGATGATCTGCGCGGTCCTGGTGCCGGACGGCAAGATCGCGATGGGCAAGCTGAGCCAGGCCGTCGCGCACGGCGCCCGGCTGCTGCGGGTGAACGGCAACTTCGACGACTGCCTGGTCGCCGCCCGCAAGCTTGCCGAGAGCTACCCGGTCGAGCTGGTGAACTCGGTCAACCCCGACCGGATCCAGGGACAGAAGACCGCGGCCTTCGAGATCGTCGACGTCCTCGGTGACGCCCCCGACGTGCACGTCCTGCCGGTCGGCAACGCCGGGAACATCACCGCGTACTGGATGGGTTTCACCGAGTACGCCACTGACGGGCCGGCGACGCACGCGCCGATGATGTGGGGCTTCCAGGCCGCGGGCGCGGCCCCGATCGTGCTCGGCCACCCGGTCGACGAGCCGGAGACCATTGCCACCGCGATCCGGATCGGCAACCCGGCCTCCTGGCAGCAGGCGGTCGCGGCGCGCGAGGAGTCCGGTGGGCTGATCGAGGCGGTCACGGACACCCAGATCCTCGCGGCCCACCGGCTGCTGTCCGCACGGGTCGGCGTCTTCGTCGAGCCGGCGTCCGCGGCCGGGGTGGCCGGCCTGCTGATGCTCGCCGAGGCCGGCCGGGTGCCCGCGGGGGCCAGGATCACCGTGACCGTCACCGGCCACGGCCTCAAGGACCCGCAGTGGGCCTTGCGCGGTGAGGACGGCTCGCCTGTCGAGTTGGTGCGTGTCACCCCCGATGTCGTGTCGATCGCCGACGCGCTCGGGCTCGGCTGAGAGGAGACGTCCCGATGCGGCTGGGCAGCGACCACGTGCGAGTACGGGTGCCTGCGACGAGCGCCAACCTCGGTCCGGGTTTCGACTCGATGGGCATCGCCCTCGCTCACTACGACACGATCGAGATCCGGGCGCTGGGCAGCCCTGAGGTCACCGTCGAGGTGTTCGGCGAGGGCGCAGGCGAGCTGCCGACCGGTGAGGACCACCTGATCGTGCGCGCGATCCGAGCGGCCCTCGACGACGTCGGAGCACCCCAGGTTGGGCTGCACCTGCGCTGCGTCAACCGGATCCCGCACGGGCGCGGCATGGGCTCCTCGGCTGCAGCGGTGGTCGCGGGCATCCTGGCCGTGCGCATGCTGATCGGGGACCCGCGGGCGCTGGGCAACACCGCCGCGTTCAAGATCGCCACGCAGTTCGAGGGCCACCCGGACAACGCCGCGCCGGCGATCCTCGGTGGGGCCACCGTGTCGTGGACCGGTGCCGACGGGCCGCATGCAACGGCCCTGCCGGTGCACCCGGAGGTCGTGCCGGTGGTCCTGGTCCCCGAGCAGCGGTGCGCGACCCTGACCGCACGGGGGGTGCTGCCGGCGACCGTCCCGCACGCGGACGCCGCCTTCACCGCGGGCCGCGCCGCCCTGCTCGTCCAGGCCCTCTGCCATCGCCCCGAGCTGCTCTACGAGGCCACCGCCGAACGTCTGCACCAGGAGTACCGGGCGCGGGTGATGCCGGAGACCATCCGGCTGGTGCAGGCGCTGCGCGACGCCGGCCAGGCCGCCGTCGTCTCCGGAGCAGGCCCCTCCGTGCTGGTCCTGGAGCGCGCGTCCGATGGTGACGTGGGTGCCCAGGTGCGCAAGGAGATCCTCGCCGCGGTCGGCTCCGTCTGGACGGTGCTGATGCCGGGCATCGCGACCGACGGGGCGCTGGCCGAGCGGATCTGAACGGCGCCAGGCCCCCTGTTCCGCTCGGTCGAGCGGCGAGTTCCGGGGCGCCGAGTGGTGTCGGCCCGCCACCCGGTTGGGGCCCTGTTGCCTCATGTCAATACCTCCGCGGGGGCTATGACGTTGCCTCATCTGGTTTCCTCCGCCAGCCGGGTTGGTTCCAGGTGCTGTTGACGGGGGGTCTGGACCGTGGTGCCTTCTTGGCCTGGGCGAGGGTCTCGAG
>JBBRCL010000003.1:0-88335 GCA_038204895.1 Actinomycetales bacterium
GCGCCCAAGCCCTGAGGCGCAGAATTGCCACGTTATACTTGTGGGCTTCGGAAGGGTGGATGAGCGGTTTAAGTCGCACGCCTGGAAAGCGTGTGTGGGTTTATCCCCACCGCGGGTTCGAATCCCGCCCCTTCCGCCAGACAGCAAGCGAACACGGGCCCTAGCGGCCCGTTTTTTGTTTTTACCCACATTTGCACCCACATTCCAGTGCATGCCGGGGCGTGCTTCTTGGTGGAGTACCAGTGTCAGCTGCGCAACAACTATCTCGATGAACGAGCTCGGCCCAAAGAGGTACATCGACCGAGGCAAGGCAATCGGCGCCCGGCGAACAGCAGCATCAGCTGGCGCGTGAGGTGAACGCGGTGGGGCATTTCAAACAGCACGTTGGAGACGCGTGCAAAACCGTCGGAGGCTTGGCTCTCCTTTGAAGTACCTCATTCGTCGCTCACGACACCGGGCATATTTGCCGTGAATGCAAGGCCGACATCTTGGCCAATGCTGCGAGCCGCGCTGGCGATAACTCGCCATTGAGCGCAGCGACTCTGACCTGAACCAGCGAGTGGGCCCCTTCGTCCGTTCACCGCATTTGCTGCTTTTTGGCCATGCGATGGCTAACAACCAAGCTCACGGCCGATTCGGCAATGCTGCTGCTGATCGGCAGTCCACGTCGGTGCCGCGCGACGTAGTTGACCAGCGATCCCGCGTTGTTATCGATGTAGCCTCCAACGCGACAAAGGTTCCACCACAACGTCGAGGATTCGTAACCTGGTCGGGCCAACAGTCGCTCATCGATCTCCTTGATGCGGTCGACGGCCTCGCTGCCCTTGCCATGCCATACCAGCCATTTGGCACCTTGAATTTCCCTTTCCATTTCAGCGCGCTCGAACCATTCGATCGCCGCGCAGCCGTTCACCGCGTTCTGTGCAGCCTTGAATTTCATCGCGATGTGGCAAGCGGTGGAAAATGCCGATCCCCGTGAAGACCAATGACGACGAGCGCGCCGGCAAAGCGATGGATGCCATTGAATGCCGTTTGGGATTGGTGGTGTTCGATCGTGAGTCAATCGAAAACACGTGCGACGAGCTGATTACGCGCGGCCTTATCTTCAGCTGGGGTACGGCCGTTGCGCCTAAAGAGGTCGAGCCTGAGAATAATTGCGGCAACGTGAGCAGGGCCCCTTGTGCCACGGACTACCCACAATCATTTGTGAACTCAGAAGGCGAAATTTCGACCGTTCTGTACGTGAATCTGGACAGCAAGCATTGCACGGCCTCGCCCGAGGTCGTGATCCATGAACTCGGCCACGCGATGGGCCTTGGGCAGCACTTTCAAGGTTTCAGCGGCGACGACGGACGGGCCATCAGCCCCGACTTTTGGTCTGTTTTGGCCACGCTTTACGGCAATCAGATCGGTACTTCGCGGGCCGATTTAACGGTCGAAAGGCCCGAAATACCCTGAACAGAGCAAACCTATCAATGCCGGGGCGCTGAAGGATTGCCCGCAATTCCGCCGATTGATTTGGGCTGCGATGAAACGGCGCGAAAAATATTTTCATTGACCGCGGCATCCTTGGCGCTTACCGCTGGTTTATCTCGTTAAGGAGTCTGAAGCGGACTCATTTCGAAGTCCGCCACCCTGAAGGGACTTGCAATGAACGTAATGAAAAACCGGGCGGCGCCTTTGAGCGTATGGGCATTGGCACTCGCCTTGAGCGCCTGCGGCGGCGGCAGCGCCGATGATGAAAAGACACCGGTACCAGTACCAGTACCAGTACCAGTACCAGTACCAGTACCAGTACCAGCACCCGCACCCGCACCCGCCTCGGCCGCCAGCGCCAGGACCGGCACCGCCTCGCGGGGCTGGGGCACCCGGGTGGGCAACGGCCGAGCCGGCCACGCGCCGTCGTCCGGCACGAGCGGTTCGCGGTAGGCCAGGTTGACGTGCACCGGTCCGGGGTCCCCCGACGTGGTGCCGACGGCCACCGCAACCGCCTCTGCGGCGACCCGCCGCAGGTGCTCCATCTCGCGGCTGCCGCCGACCGGGGCCGACATGTCCAACACCATCCGCACGGCGGGGCCGAAGATCCCCACCTGCTCGGTGGTCTGGTTGGCCCCCGTGCCCCGGAGCTCGTGCGGGCGGTCGGCGGTGAGCAGCAGGAGCGGCAGGCCGGCGTGGTGCGCCTCGAGGACCGCCGGGTGCAGGTTCCCGACGGCGCTGCCCGACGTCGTCACCACGGCCACCGGCAGCACCTCGCCGGCCACGGCCGCGGCGCGTGCCAGCCCGACCGCAAGGAAGCCCGCGCTGCGCTCGTCGATCCGCACGTGCAGCGCCAGGTACGGGGCGTTCGGGTCCCGCTCGCCGTCGGGCAGGGCGGCCTGTGCCATCGCGTGGGCCAGCGGTGCGCTGCGCGACCCCGGAGCCAGGACGACGTGCCGCACGCCAGCCTCCGCGAGCGCCTGCACCAGGACGCGAGCCGCCTGGGTCGAGGGGTTCATCCGGTCACCTCCGCCGATGCTGCGAGCACTGCTGCGAGTCGAGCGTTCCACCGCGCGGACAGCCCCTGATCGGCCGCGTGCTCGGCCAGCAGGTGAGGGTCGACCTCCGGCCGGCGCACCACGATCATCCCGCCGACCGGGAGCAACGGCTCCGCGACGACGTCCGCGGCCAGCAACCGTGCGGTCGCCAAGCCGCAGGCGTACGGCAGGTCCGGCAGAGCGGCCGCCAGAGCCACTCCCGCCGCCAGGCCCACCGACGTCTCGAGCGCCGACGACACCACGACCGGCAGGCCCACCCGCTCGGCCAGCTCCAGGCACGCGCGCACCCCACCGAGCGGCGCGACCTTGAGCACGATCACGTCCGCAGCCTCCGCCCGGACCACCGCCATCGGGTCCTGCGCGAGGCGGACCGCCTCGTCGGCAGCGATCGGGACGTCGACGGCGCGCCGCACCGCGGCGAGCTCGGGCACCGTCGCGCAGGGCTGCTCGACGTACTCCAGGCCCCCGGCGGCGCGGTCCAGACGGCGGATCCGGGCCACGGCGGTGTCGGCGTCCCACCCGCCGTTGGCGTCGATCCGGATGCGGCCGCCGGCGCCAAGGGCGTCCCGCACCGCCTCGAGCCGGGCGATCTCGTCGTCGACGGTCTGGCCGGGCTCGGCGACCTTGACCTTGGCGGTGCCGCAGCCCGACCCGGCAACGATCGCGTGCGCGGCAGCAGCGTCGACGGCGGGCACCGTGACGTTCACCGGGACGGCGTCGCGCACCGGGGCGGGCCAGCCGACGTCGGCGGCCTCCCGCGCGGCGCGCCACCAGGGGAGCGAGGCGGCGACGTCGTAGTCCCAGAAGGGAGAGAACTCGGCCCAGCCCGCTGTGCCGCGCAGCAGGACGCCGTCGCGCTGGGCGACGCCCCGGAAGCGAACGGTCAACGGCACGCGGTAGACGTACACCTCGCTGGGGGCGGTCACGCCGTCACGGTAGTGCTCGGCGGGCGCGCGTGGGGGCGCCCCCAGGACGGCGAGCCCGGCCGACGGCGCAAGCCCGGCGGACGGCGCGAGCCCGGCCGACGAGCCGCCTGGCTACAGTCGGTCTGTGACCAGGAGCGATGCCGGCCAGCCCCAACAGGTGTCCGCGACGTTCGACCCGGCGCGGTGGCGCGACGTCGACGGATTCGGTGATCTGACCGACGTCACCTACCACCGGGGCGTCGAACGGTCCGCCGGCGCCGTCCGGGGCATCCCGGTGGTCCGGGTGGCGTTCGACCGGCCGGAGGTGCGCAACGCCTTCCGCCCGCACACCGTCGATGAGCTGTACCGGGTGCTCGACCACGCGCGGATGAGCCCCGATGTCGGGACCGTCCTGCTCACCGGCAACGGGCCCAGCCCGCGCGACGGCGGCTGGGCGTTCTGCTCCGGCGGGGACCAGCGGATCCGAGGCCGGGACGGGTACCGGTACACGACCGGCCCAGAGGGGGACCAGGCGGACGCGATCGACCCCGCCCGCGCGGGGCGGCTGCACATCCTTGAGGTCCAGCGGCTGATCCGCACCATGCCCAAGGTGGTCGTCGCCGTCGTCGACGGCTGGGCCGCAGGTGGCGGGCACTCGCTGCACGTGGTCGCCGACCTGACCATCGCCTGCCGCGAGCACGGCCGCTTCAAGCAGACCGACGCCGACGTCGGCTCCTTCGACGGCGGCTACGGCTCCGCACTGCTCGCCCGGCAGGTGGGCCAGAAGCGGGCGCGGGAGATCTTCTTCCTGGCCCGGGAGTACTCCGCCGAGGACGCCGCCGCCTGGGGCGCGGTCAACGAGGTCGCCGACCACGACGACGTCGAGGCGCTGGCCTGGGAGTACGCGCGGATCATCGCGACCAAGTCCCCGCAGGCCGTCCGGATGCTCAAGTTCGCGCTCAACCTGCCCGATGACGGGCTGGCCGGTCAGCAGGTGTTCGCCGGGGAGGCGACCCGGCTCGCGTACATGACCGACGAGGCCGTCGAGGGGCGCGACGCCTTCCTGGCCAAGCGCCCGCCGGACTGGTCGGCGTTCCCGTACTACTTCTGAGCAGCGGCGCCCGGTCGGGACCCGTCCGTCCGGGCGCCGCTGAACGGGCGCCCGTCACGCTCCATGCGGAGCGCGGTGCAGATGTGACTGACGTGGCTGTTGTGACGTCCCATCAGTCGCAGCAGCCACGTGAGTCACGCGCTCCGCAACGGGTGCCCCGGTGGCCCGCGACGGGCAGTCAGCCGGCGCCGAGGAACCACACCCCGAAGCCGACGAGGCCGCGCAGGGCGAAAGCGCCCGCGAGCAGCACGCCCACCAGGGCGAGCACAGCGACAGTCACCGGGACGGCCGACCGCAGCCGCTCACGTCGATCGTTGCCCTCCAGCAGGTCGGGTGAGTCGGAAGCGGTGATCTGTGCCATGTCCGAAGCCTCGCCGGACGGGGCAACCGACCGGATCGACCTGCGGGCTGGACCTCGCACACCACAGTTCAGCCTGCAGGCTCACAGCGAGACGCCCGCCTCATCCCCTGGTCGTGCGTCCTGGGGATGGCGCGGCCGACCCGTGCCCGCAGGGGCACCGTCGCGCCGGTCGTCACGAGCGGTGGGCACAGTCCTCAGCCGACGGTCAGCGAACCCGACCCGGCCGGGACGAGCTCCACCCAGGTGTTGCCCGCAGCGAGTGTCAGCGGCTGACCGTCGGCGCCGAACAGCAGCATCGGCTCCTCCTGGCTCGCCTTGCGCCACCGCCCGGCGATGGTCATCCCGCCGGTCGCCACGACGGCGTCGCCCTCACCGACCAGTTCGTACGTGGGCACCGACGCGTTGTTCTGGGCTCCGAACCCGCTCGGCGGATGCGCCGCGGTGATCGACACGACGTTGACCGCCGCCAGCTGGGCGCCGGCCGCGTCCATCGCCGGCGACGAGCCTTCCGAGCGCAGCCAGCGGCCGCTCGCGGCGTCCCAGGTCCACGACGGGTGGGACGCGCCTGACAACGTGAACGACAAGACCGTTGCCGGGGTCCCGGCCCGGACAGCGCTCGCCAGCGCCGGCCGCAAGGCGAAGGCGAACTGCTGTGCCGGCGGGGCCGAGTGGTTCGCGTCGGCCTGCTGCAGGAACGACGCCAGTGACCCGTACACGTTGTGCGGCGCGGACCGTCGGCTCACCCGGTACAGACCGTCGACTCCGGCGTCGTGGCTGAGCGGCTGCGCGGTCGAGCCGTAGACCAGGGCGAGGATGCCGGGCTGGCCACCCGAGTACACGAACAGGCCATGGAGCGGGTTGATGATCGGGATGTCCATCGGGCGGACCGAGCGGACCGGGCCGATCTCGTCCGGTAGCTGCGAGTGGAACACCGCGAGCAACCGGGAGACCTCGAACTCCACGATCGTCTCCCACACCACGTCGGCGTACTCCAGCCCGGACTGGGGCCTCGCAGCGCTGGTGTTCTCGATCTTGGCGGCGATCGCCGGCCGAGCCGCGATCTCGGGGGTCGCCACGCCGGTGAGCGGCCACACCACGGGGACCACCGGCTCCGGCGGGGCGATCCGCGCCGGGTCGATCGTCGGGGTCACGGTCACCGGTCCCGGCGTCTCCGGCGGCGTCGGCGGCGCGCTGCACCCGGCGACACCGGTCGCGAGCACGGAGATCGACACCGCCACCACACGCAACCGGCGCATCGTCGCTCTCCGGTGTCCGGACGTGCGGGTGGGAGTCGTGGTCAAGCGTGCCACGTGCAACTCCTCCTCGCCAGACCTGGTCGGCCGGGCTGGTCGGGTACGGCGCTTCGGCTCCCCACTGTACGGCGCACCTAGGCTGTGGATGTGCAGCGCACCCTCCTGTCGGTACCTGTCGGACCGGCAGGTTCAGCGGTCGTGACGGAGATCACCCGCCTGCTACGCGGTGCGCTGGACGGGTCTGGCCCCGCGCTGGCACCGGTCGGCCCGCAGGAGGGTCACGCGGTCGACGCCGCCACCAGCTGGCCCGACGTCGCCGCCACCGTGCCCGAGCGGGTCGCCCTTGTGGTCAGCACCTCCGGTTCCACCGGCGAACCACGCCGGGTGATGCTGGACGCCGAGGCCCTGTTGGCCTCCGCGCGCGCGACCCACGAGCGGCTCGGCGGACCCGGCCGCTGGGTGCTCGCCCTGCCGGCCCAGCACATCGCGGGCCTGCAGGTGCTGATCCGGTCCGTGGTCGCCGGCACCGCGCCCGCCGTCCTGCCGACCGACCCGTTCGACCCGGTGACCGCTGCGAACGTGCTGGTCACCTCGCGCCATCGGGGCGTGCCCATGTACACCGCGCTGGTGCCCACCCAGCTGCACCGGATCCTCGCGCGGCTCGAGGGCGCCGCCCTTCCGTGCGAGCTTCGTCCCTGGACCGACGTCGACGCGATCCTGGTGGGTGGCGCGGCCACCGCGCCCGGGTTGCTGGACCAGGCCCGCGACGTCGGGCTGCGCGTCGTCACGACCTATGGCATGACCGAGACGGCCGGCGGGTGCGTGTACGACGGCGTCCCGCTCTCCGGCGTGCAGGTCCGGATCGACGGCACCGTGCACCTGGCCGGCCCGGTGCTGGCCCGCGGCTATCTCGGCCGGCCGGACCTCGACACGGCGTTCGGGGTGCACGACGGCGTCCGGTGGTTCCGCACGGCAGACCTGGGCACCCTGGCCCGCGGCGTGCTGCACGTCCGGGGCCGCGCCGACGACGTCATCATCACCGGCGGAGTCAAGGTGGCTCCGGCGGCTGTCGAGGCGGCCCTCGCGGCGGTGCGCGGGGTGGGCGAGGTGTGCGTCGTCGCTGTGCCGGACGAGGAGTGGGGCCAGGTGGTCGCCGTCGTCGTCGTGCCGGTCCCTGGCGCACCGGCGCCCACCCTGGCAGCCCTGCGCGACGCCGTGATGCCTACGCTGGGGCCCGCTGCGGCACCGCGCCGGCTGGTCCTGGCCGACGCGCTGCCGCATCGCGGACCTGGCAAGGTTGACCGCGCCGCTGTCGCCCGGCAGGCCGCGGCGCAGGCCGATGGGAGCGGGTATGGCGACGACTGAGGAATGGCTGGCGGGTGCGCGCCTGCGCACGCTGCCGGCCGCGGTGGCTTCGGTGCTGGTCGGCACGGGCGCAGCCGCCCAGGTGGGCGAGTCCTCCCTCGGCCGCGCTCTCCTGGCCGCGGGCGTTGCGCTGGCCCTGCAGGTGGGCGTGAACTTCGCGAACGACTACTCCGACGGCGTGCGCGGCACCGACGCGGACCGGGTGGGCCCGCTGCGGCTCACGGCGTCCGGAGCCGCCCGGCCCAGCCACGTACGGGCGGCAGCCCTTGCGTCGTTCGGCGTCGGCGCGGTGCTCGGCTGGGTGCTCGTCGCACTCAGCGGCCACTGGTGGCTGCTGGCCGTCGGCGCCCTGGCGATCACAGCGGCCTGGTACTACACCGGGGGTCGCCGTCCGTACGGCTACCTGGGCCTCGGCGAGGTCGGCGTCTTCCTGTTCTTCGGCCTGGTGGCGGTGCTGGGGACCACGTACACGCAGGCCGATCGGGTCACCTGGCCAGCGGTGGCCGGCGCGATCGGGATCGGGCTGCTGGCCTGCGCCCTCCTGATGGTCAACAACATCCGCGACGTCCCGGGCGACGCCCTGGTGGGCAAGCGCACGGTCGCGGTGCGGATCGGCGAGCGACGCGCTCGCAGGGTGTACGCATGGCAGCTGGCCCTGGCGATCCTCGCCGGTGCGGTGTGCGCCATCGAGGCACCGGGGGCGCTCCTGGTGCTGCTGCTCCTGGTCCCGGCCGGGGTGCTGGCCGGCACGGTGCTGGTCGGCGCGCGGGGCGTCCTGCTCCGCCCGGTGCTGGCCGGCACGGGCCTGCTGGAGCTCGCCTACGGCGTGCTGCTGGGCCTCGGGCTCGCGCTCTGATCCTGCTCACCGGGTTGCTGCTGCGCCTCGGCGTCCTCCACCGCGGCGTCGGCCTCCACCCCCGGTGAGAAGCGCGGACGGGTGGCCGCGCGGCGCTCGGCGATCCAGACGGCGGCCGCGGTGCGCTGACGGCCGAGCAGGACGTACGACAACGCCCCCGCCGCTACGGCGGCGACGACCACCAGCAGCCAGCCGCCCATGCCCGCCGCCAACAGGCCGAGCAGGGCCAGCGCGAACAGGCCAAGGCGCAGCACCGAGTAGACGATCACGGGCATGCTGCCAGCCTAGGACGCGCGGCTTATGGTGAAGGCATGGTGCGGGCGCTGGTCTACGTGATCCCGGTGGCGCTGGCGATCTATGCCCTGATCGATCTGTCGCGCAGCGAGCCGAGCGAACGGATGGGCATCTCCCGGTTCGCCTGGGTGCCGGTCATCGTCCTGCTCCCGGTGCTCGGGCCGCTGATCTGGATCCTCCTGACGCGCCTGCCGCGGGAGTCCGGTGCCGGCCCGACGCGGACCACGCCCGGGCGGGTCCCGCCGATACGGCGCGCCGGCCCGAGGGCGCCGGACGACGACCCGGACTTCCTGTGGCGCCTCGACCAGCAGCGGCGCAAGGAGCGCGGGACGGACACCCCCTCGGACGACGGATCGCCGACGCTCTGAGCGGACCCCGCGCGGCCGCCGCCGTACGCGGGGACGGGACAACCGCGGCTCGTCCCACCAGTCTCCGTCGGCCGGATCACCCCCGCACGCGGGGACGGGACCGAGCGGAGATGATCCACTTCGTTATCGGATTGGGATCACTGTCAACGCCGAGCGAACCTTGACCCCCTGTTGCCGATTGAACCTCGATCCACCGGTCCGTGTTCTGGAGGCAGTTGATCGGGTGTCGGTGGCGTGATTTCGGGTTCGGGCGTGGCGGTGTTGCCGGTCTGTCCGGGTCTTCCACGTCGGGTCCTTGGTTGGGCCGCTGGGGCCAGGTGGTCAGGTCGCCAAGGCCTCGGCGTTCCACGCCAAGGCAACCACCGCCACGATCCGGACCCAGCTCATCGCCGTGCCCGCCCGCATCGCCCGCTCGGCCCGCCGGCGCCGCCTGCACCTGCCCCAGCACTGGCCATTCACGCGGGAGGGTCGACCACGACGCCGGTGAGGAAGGCGCGCACGGTAGCGACGGCTTGCTGTCGGAGCTGTGCGGCTGCGTCGTCGTCGGGGGTTGTCAGGAAGTTCGCATACGCGGCGGGACCGTCCTGGTTCGCGTCCGCAAACCGCTCGGCGAGCAGCACCAGCCCGTCACGGACCTGTGGGTGTCCGATGATCGGGCTGGTTGCCACTGCCGCTCCGGCGGCGCGGGGCCCGCCGTCGCTGTTGAGCAGGACGAAGACGAGGTCGTAGGCGTCCTTGTTCTGGTGGCGGTCCTGGAAAGCGAAGATCTTGAGCACGGCGTACGGCAGGGTGTTCGCGACCCGCACGGTCACACGCGACCTGCTGCCGTCGTCGAGGCGTTCGGCCTCGATGGGCACCTCCACGTAGTCGGCGGTGAGGAGCTGGGCGCCGCGAACGTTGAACGCTCCGAGCCCGGAGCCGAGGGATTCTCCTTTGGGTTTGAAGATCCGTCCTGGTCCGACGTCCTCGGTCTCGCACAAGAACTCCACGATCACTGCGGCGTCATCGACGCGGCGGGTCCACCGGAAGCTGGTCTGCGCGCTGAACCCGCCGCGCTTGAGGTTGGTCTCCAGCGTCCGGTAGGTCTCCGGGGCGCTGTCACCCAGGGCCAGGCCGATGACCAGGTCCACGTCGGTCGTGCCCACGTGCGCCGGTGCCCCGGGTGGTAGCCGGCCGATCAGGTAGCGGGGTGCGAGCCCGCCGGCGAGGTAGACCCTCTGGCTCCACGGGCCGATGTCGCCCAGCAACGTGACCAGGGCGCGCTCGCAACGCGCTGTCGTCTCCTCGTCGTAGTCGACGAAGCTGTCCCGCCCCATCAGCCTTCACCGGCCCCTCGTCCGTACGGTCATAGCCTGAGAATCTCCTCCCGAAGCCGCTCGGCCTGTTCACGACCGCGTCGCGGGTCGCGGCGCAGGTCGTAGTACAGCCGGAACGGGTTGACGAGCGACAGGCCGTCGACGTCTTGATGGAAGGCCAGCGGTGTGTCGTCCTCGGCCTGCAGCAGCAGCAGGTTGTGCCCGGTCGAGACGGCTTCGGCGTCCAGCACGCCGGCGAGCGCCTCGGGGTCGGCTGTTGCTGCGATCCAGACCTCGGTCACCGGCACGGCCGTGATGAAGGGGGCGAGCCGGGCGGCGGCCGCCGCGCCGGTCACCGCATGGGCCGTCCCCTCGTTCCGAAGGCCTTCGCTCACCGCCTCGAGCAGTTCCCCGGGTGTGCGGGCCAGCCGGTACAGGCCGTGACGGCGCACATGGCGGTCGATCATCTCCTCGGCCCACAGGTCCAGCAGCGCGGACGGATCGGTCACGCGCCGCGTGCGGTGCGGGCCTGCCCCGGTGACCTCGGTGAGCTGCTCGGCGTCCAGCCGGGCCAGCACACGGTGCGCCAGAGCCGGGGACACCCCGGCGGCGACGGCGAGGTCCTGGACCTGCCAGGCGCGGTCTGGGTCAAGGAGCATCGCCTGGGCCGCGACCCCGGCCTTTCCGGCCAGGCGCGTCGGACGGGATGCACCGTCCCCGCCCCCGGCGCGCGCGCCGCGATCGGCCACGTGCACGAGCAGTCCCGGCAGCTCCACATGCGCATAGCCGCCGCCGTCGATCAGCCCGATGCCCTGCTGCCGCAGGAGCTCGCGCGCCTGGGCCGTGGCCTGACCGGCGATCACGATCGTCGGGCCGGGCACGTCACCGGCGAGGTGCGCGAGCTGGCGAGCGCTCGACGCATTCAGGCTCTTCTTGACCTCGACCACCACGGCCTGTTCTCTGCCGGCGGAACGAATGACGAAGTCCGGCCCGCCGTGAGCTGCTCGGTCCAGGTGCACGCCGACGTCGCGCAGCTCGCGGAGCACGCGCGTCGCCTCGGCGGTCAACGGCCCCCCGATCTCCACCACCGCTCCTTCATTCACCATGACGATAAATATAGGCATCCTCGTGAATATTGACAAGAGCTCCTCGCCGCCCGGGCGTCGGCGATGCCCGCAAGAACCTACCTGGGCGAGGGGCCGGGCGACGAGACCGCCGACGGTCCCCGTGGAGCCCGTCACGGCGACCACAGGTGCGTGGTGGACCACCGGATCGCCCTTCCGCCTGCCGATGTCGGAGTCTTGTGCCAGGGTCGTCGCAGCCGCTCAACGGTGGTCGCCGCCGAGAGACACTTGTCCTGACCGAGAGTGCGTGTCTGAAGAAGGTAGCGTTCGGTGAACCGATGATCGAGTTCCGTGCGGTGTCCAAGGTGTACCCAGACGGCACCGGCGCCGTGAAGGACTTCAGCCTGATCGTGCCGTCCCACCAGACGGTGGTGCTCGTCGGCTCCAGCGGCTCAGGCAAGACGACCCTGATGCGCATGGTCAACCGGATGGTCGAACCGACCTCGGGATCGGTGCTGATCGACGACGAGGACGTCCGAGCCCTCGACAAGGTCCAACTGCGGCGGCGGATCGGCTACGTCCTGCAGGCTTCGGGTCTACTCCCCCATCGCACGGTCGTGGACAACGTCGCCACCGTGCCGCTGCTCAACGGCGTCCCCAAGGCACGGGCACGGGCGCGGGCCATGGAGCTGATGGACACGGTCGGCCTGGACCGTGCGTTGGCGCGGCGCTACCCGGCCCAGCTGTCCGGTGGGCAGCAGCAGAGGGTGGGCGTCGCCCGGGCCCTCGCGGCCGACCCGAACATCCTGCTCATGGACGAGCCGTTCGGTGCGGTCGACCCGATCGTCCGGGCCGAGCTCCAGGCCGAGCTGCGCCGGCTCCAGAAAGAGCTGGGCAAGACGACCGTGTTCGTCACCCACGACATCGACGAGGCCTTTGCCCTCGGGGACCAGGTAGTCATCCTCCGGAAGGGTGGGCAGGTCGCCCAGGCGGGGACTCCGGCGCAGATCATGGCCGACCCGGCCGACGACTTCGTCGCAGACTTCATCGGCGCAGGGCGCAGCAGGCGGACCCTGCACGTCCAGGAGCACGGAGGGCGGCAGATCGTCGTGGACTCCGATGGGCGCCCAGCAGGGGTGCTCGCGACGTGACCTGGCTGTCGCACAACCTCGACCTGGTGCGTGAGCTCACCGTCGCGCACCTTGTCCTCGCTGCGCCGACGATCGTCCTCAGTCTCCTCATCGCAGTACCGATCGGCTGGGTGGCACACCGGTTCCGGGCATCACGAACGGTGCTGCTCACGTTCAGCGGGCTGCTTTACGCCATCCCGTCGTTGCCGTTGTTCATCATGCTCCCCGCGGTGCTGGGAACCAGCATCCGCTCCCCCGTCAACATCGTGGTCGCCCTGACGCTCTACGGCATCGCGCTGATGGTCCGCACCGCCGCGGATGCGTTCGATTCCGTGCAGTCCGAGGTACGCCAGTCGGCCACAGCTGTCGGTTTCTCCGCGACGGCCCGCTTCTGGCGGGTTGAGCTGCCTCTGGCCGGCCCCGTCGTTCTCTCGGGGCTGCGCGTGGTGGTCGTGAGCACGGTCAGCCTCGTCACGGTCGGCGCCGTGATCGGGACGCGGAGCCTGGGCACCCTGTTCACCGACGGCTTCCAGCGCGGCATCCCCGCCGAGATCCTCACCGGCGTGGTCATGACCGTGCTGGTCGCACTCCTGCTCGACCTCGCCTGCGTGCTGCTCGGTCGCGTGCTGCTGCCGTGGTCGCGGATCCCGACCGGGACGCGCACCGAGCGGGTCAGCCGACGACGGGATGTGCAGCCGGCATGAACGTCCTCCTCGACGCCCTGCGCTGGATCGTCGACCCCGCGAACTGGGTCGACGCGTCCGGCATCGATCATCGGATCGCCCAGCACGTGGCGATCACCGGCCTCGTCGTCGGGCTCGCCGCACTGGTTGCGCTGCCAGTCGGCGTCCTGGTCGGCCACACCGGACGAGGACGCGCGCTGGTCGTCGGCCTCTCCGGCGCGGCACGGGCTCTGCCGACCCTGGGGCTGCTGACCCTGCTCGGCCTCGCGCTCGGGATCGGCCTGCGCGCGCCGGTGATCGCCCTCGTCGTCCTCGCCGTCCCGTCGGTGCTCGCCGGGGCCTACGCCGGCGTGGAATCCGTCAGTCCCGCCGCGGTCGACGTCGCACGCGCGGTCGGCATGACCGAGTGGCAGATCGTCCGGCGCGTCGAGATACCGCTCGGCCTGCCGATCATCGTCGGAGGGATCCGGGCCGCCGTGCTCCAGGTCGTCGCCACGGCGACCCTCGCCGCGTACATCGCCGATGCCGGTCTGGGCCGGTATCTCTTCGAGGGCCTCAAGACCCGCAACTACGCCGAGATGCTCGGCGGATCACTCCTCGTTGCCGTCCTGGCCTTCGTGCTCGAGGGCGTGTTCGCCCTGCTGCAGAGGGCGAGCGCGCCGACGGCGGTTCGCCCGGCAACCACGAGGACGACGCGCCGACAACTCGTCCCGGGAGAGACTGACCCTTGACGACACGGCACCGAGAGGAAGACATGGCCAACGAACCACGCATCCCGAGGGCTGCTCTCGCAGCAGCCACCACGGTCCTGACCCTGGCCCTCGCCGGGTGCTCCGCCAACGACCCGCTCACGGAGTCCCCGACGGACCAGGGATCCGCCCGCGCGACCGAGACGATCGTCGTCGGCTCGCAGGACTACTACTCGAACGAGATCCTCGCCGAGATCTACGCCCAGGCGCTCGAGGAGAACGGCCTCGACGTCGACCGCCAGATGGGCATCGGGCAGCGTGAAGTGTACCTCCCGGAGATCGAGGCCGGGTCGATCGACCTGTTCCCCGAGTACACCGGGAACCTGCTCCAGTACTGGGAGCCCGACACTGCCGCGCGGAACTCGCAGGACGTGTACACCGCCCTCACCGAGGCCGTCCCGGACGGGCTCCGGGTGCTCGACCAGTCCCTGGCGACCGACCAGGACTCCTACAACGTCACACGGAAGTTCTCCGAGGAGAACGACGTGACCAGCCTCGCCGACCTCTCCTCGGTCTCCGTCCCGCTCACCCTCGGGGGCAACTCCGAGCTCGAGTCGCGTCCCTACGGCCCGCCCGGGCTGAGCAGCGTGTACGGCGTGCAGGTCGGCTTCACCCCGATCGAGGACAGCGGTGGCCCGCTCACGGTCAAGGCGCTGCTCGACGGGGACGTGCAGCTGGTGAACATCTTCAGCGCGGACCCGAGGATCGCGACGACCGACCTCGTCACGCTCGACGACCCCGAGGGACTCTTCCTCGCCTCCAACGTCGTCCCCCTGGTCAGCGACAAGATCGACGACGAGGCTGCCGAGATCATCAACACCGTCAGCGTCGCACTCACCGCCGACGAGCTCGTGAAGCTCAACGCGCGCAGCGTCGACGAGCAGATCGACGCAGCGACGATCGCTGCCGACTGGCTCGCGGAGAAGAACCTGTTCTGACACCTCCAACTGGGAGAGGCACCATGGCTCAGAGCCGCACGTTCGACGTCGTCGTCATCGGAGGCGGGGCGGTCGGTGAGAACGTGGCTCACCGCGCGGGTCGCACCGGACTGAGCGTTGCCCTGGTCGAGGGCGAGCTCGTGGGCGGGGAGTGCTCCTACTGGGCCTGCATGCCGTCCAAGGCCTTGCTGCGGGCCGGGGCCGTGCTCGCTGCGGCCCGGGACGTCGGCGGCGCTGCGCAGGCGATCACCGGTCAGCTCGACCGGCAGGCGGTGCTCGCCCGGCGCGACACGTTCACGCACGACTGGGACGACCAGAGCCAGGTGGACTGGCTCGACGGGGTCGGGATCACGCTCGTGCGCGGACAGGCACGGTTCGACGGCCCGCGCCGGCTCATGGCCACCACGGAAGACGGGTCGATCGCCCTCAGCGCCCGACATGCCGTCGTGGTGGCGACCGGTAGCGAGCCGGTCATCCCCGACGTTCCCGGACTCGCCCAGGTCGAGCCGTGGACCAGCCGCGAGGCGACGTCCGTCCAAGACATCCCCGAGTCGCTCGCGATCATCGGCGGAGGGGTCGTCGCGGTCGAGATGGCCACCGCACTGTCGGACCTCGGGTCGAAGGTCACCGTCCTGGTACGCGGCGAGCGACTGCTCCCCCAGGCCGAGCCGTTCGCCGGTGACGCCGTGACCGCGAGCCTGCGCAAGCTCGGGGTCGACGTACGTCTCGGCACGGAGGTCGCTGGCGCGTCACGGGATGACGACGGCGTCCGACTCGACCTGGCGGGCGGCAGTCACGTACGCGCTGAGCGGGTGCTCGTCGCTACCGGTCGTCGACCGCGCACGTCGGACCTCGGGCTGGAGACCCTGGACCTCACCACCGACGGCGCGCTGGGGGTCGACAGCACCGGACGGGTGACCGGCGCCCACCAGGAGTGGCTCTACGCCGCGGGCGACGTGACCGGCCGCACGGCCACCACGCACCAGGGCAAGTACGACGCCCGCGTGACCGGGGACGCCATCGCGCACCGCTTCGGCGAGGGCACTGCCTCGGCCGACGTCGACGATGCGGGTCCGTGGAGTCGGTTTCGGGCCACCGCGGACAGCGCGGCCGTGCCTCAGGTGGTGTTCACCCGGCCGGAGGTCGCGGCCGTCGGGCTGACCGAGCAGGAGGCCCGCCGGGCCGGGTACGCGGTGCGATCGGTCACCGTGCCCTTCTCCTCGGTGGCGGGGGCGTCGGTGGCGGCGGACGGCTACGAGGGCACCGCCTGCCTGGTCGTCGACACCGACCGGGAGGTGGTGGTCGGCGCGACGTTCGTCGGGCCGGAGGTGGCCGAGCTGCTTCACGCCGCGACGATCGCCGTCGTCGGCGAGGTGCCGGTCCACCGCCTCTGGCACGCCGTCCCCGCCTACCCCACCGTGAGCGAGGTCTGGCTCCGGCTGCTGGAGGCCTATAGCCTGTGACCGAACGGGAGGAAGGGGTGCGATGGATGTCGCAGGGCTGCTCACCGACGGGTTCGGCCGGGTTAACGAGGAGGTGCACGGCGTAGTCGAGGACCTCTCACCAGAGGGCCTGGCTTTCCGGGTGGACCCCGAGGCCAACACGATCGCGTGGCTGGTGTGGCACCTGACCCGGATCCAGGACGACCACCTGGCCGACGCCTTCGACGTACCCCAGGTGTGGGTCGCGAACGGGTGGGCAGAGCGCGCCGCACTCCCGTTCTCGCCCTGGGCAACCGGCTACGGCCACTCCCCGCAGGAGATCGGTGCCGTGCGGATGTCGGCCGACCTTCTCCTCGGGTACGTCGACGCGGTGCACGAGCGGACCGCGAGCCTGATCACCGACCTGGGCACCGCCGATCTCGACCGGATCGTCGACGAGTCCTGGGACCCGCCGGTGTCGCTCGGCGTCCGGCTGGTCAGCGTGATCTCCGACGACCTCCAGCACGTCGGGCAGGCCGCGTATGTCCGCGGGCTGTTCGAGCGGGAACGCGCGTGATCCGCTTGGCCGGCGCTCTCGTCATGCTGCTCCGCGCACCGGAATCCACGCCGCTCTCCTCGGTCCATGGGCGCGGGGCGCGGTCGTCGGGTCGTCTCCGGTGCGGAGCTGGCTGCCCTGGCCCAGGAGCTGGCAGCGGAGCAGCCGAGCGTGGTCGCCACGGCGGCCTCCGCACGCAACCGGTTGCGCGGGATCGTCACCCGGGTGGTCCGCAACACCGTGATGGCCCAGGTCGAGATCCAGGCGGGCCCCCTTCCGGGTGGTGTCGCTGATCAGCCGCGAGGCCGCCGACGAGTTCGAGCTCGAGGTCGGCATGCTCGCGGTCGCCTCGATCAAGGCGACGAACGTCGTCGTCGAGATCCCCGAGCAGTAGCCCCGACCCGAGAACCCCCGATGCGTCCCACCATCCCGGGATGCACGGCACAACACCCCTGAGGAGACCCACCATGCCGCTGTCCGTCCTGCGCGCCACCGTGCTCACCGCGGTGACCGCGGTGACCGCGCTCGCGCTCACAGCCTGTGCGCAGACCAGCGAGGAACCCCCGGCAGCCGCACCGAGCACACAGGAGGCGACGGCCACCGAGGAGCCGGCCGCCAAGCTGTCCGGCACCCTGACCGTCTTCGCAGCCGCATCCTTGACCGACACGTTCACCGAGCTCGGTGACCGGTTCATGGCGACCCACCCCGACCTGACGGTCACGTTCAACTTCGACGGCAGCTCCGGCCTCGCGGCCCAGATCACCTCCGGCGCCCCGGCGGACGTGTTCGCGGTAGATGCAGTCGACGGGACACTCCTCGACGCAGGCCTTGTCCTTGACGTCGATGCACGGTGCCCCGATCACGTACGTCATGGCGTCCTCCTCTTCGGTCGTGTGCAGCCTGGACGAGATGGCCGGTGTTGAGCACGGGGTGGTCGCACGATCAGCTCACCGGCAGTGCCGTGGCCAGCAGGACGAGACGAAGGAGCCGATGAGCGAGGCGAGCGCGAGGGAACGGGCGAGCGCTCGCCGACCGACGCCGTTGGCCCAGCCGTGCAGGCCGGCTGCCAGCATGACCAAGACGAACGCGACGAGCTTCCCGGCGAGGGCGCGGTCGTAGCCGGGGTCACCGAGGGACGCCCAGGTCACCCCCTTGTGCCAGGCGAGCAGGATGCCGCTCGTCACCTGCACCGGGATGAACACCGCGACGGTGGTGACGCCGAGGCGCAGCCCGAGCGTCCGCATGAGCTCCGCGCGCTTCCGCTCGTCGAGGCCCCGCACGCGGGGACGGGACCCGGTGTGGCGGGCCTGACCGCCGGCGCGTTCCGGATCACCCCCGCACACTCAATCACCCCCGCACGCGGGGACGGGACGGCGACGCCCAGGTCTTCGGCGACGCCCGGGTCGGATCACCCCCGCACGCGGGGACGGGACCTGGGCCGTCATGGTGCTGGCGGTGACACTCTGGGATGTTCACCGCCGCCCTCGAGCAACCAACAGCAACGACCTGATCACCCAGCCCGATCGGCGCAACCAAGGACCCAACGTGGAGAACCCGGGCCGGCAACACATCCACGCCCGAAACCACAATCGCCCAGCGAAAACCCGATCAGATCGCACCAGAAACCGGACCGGTGGATCGAGGATGAGAGCGGCCCGCGCGAGCCAGCCCCCTCACAGCCCGCTGTACGCGTGCAACCCGGAGAAGAACAGGTTCACCAGCGTGAAGTTGGCGATCACGGTGGCATACCCGACGAGCACGAACCACGCCGCCCGGCGTCCGGACCAACCCGCCGTCGTGCGGGCGTGCAGGTAGGCGGCGTACACCACCCACACCACGAAGCTCCAGACCTCCTTGGGGTCCCACCCCCAGTACCGGCCCCAGGCGTGCTCCGCCCAGATGGCCCCCGCCATCACGGTGAAGGTCCAGAGCACGAAGCCGACGGCGGTGATCCGGAAGGACAGAGCCTCGAGCTCGCGGGGCGCGGGAAGGGCGTCGAGGGCCCGCCAGCGCGGCCCGGCCAGCCGCGACGGGCGGGCGGCGTCGGCGTCGGCGTCCGGCCGGGCCGACCGGGCCATCCCCTGCTCGCGGGAGTCCTTGAGCAGCTGCAGCGCGCTGGCGGCGAACGACACCGTGAGCAGCCCGGTGGCGGTCGTGGCGATGAAGACGTGAATGACCAGCCAGTAGCTCTGCAACGCCGGCTGCACACCCTCGGCCGCGACGTAGAAGACCGTCAGAGCCAGGCCGAGGGCAACCACCACCAGGCCGACCACGATGGTTCCCAGGAACCGCACGTCGCGCCAGCGGGTCAGGACCAGGAAGGTCGCCACCGCGACGAACGTGCCGACCGCGGTGAACTCGTACATGTTGGCCCACGGCACCCGCCCTGCGGCCAGGCCGCGCAGCAGCAGGCCGACCCCGTGGAAGGCCAGGCCCAGCGTGGTCGTCGCCATGGCGATCCCGACCGCCTTGCGGCGCGGGACGACGTCTGCCGGAGCCTCGACCAGGATGTCCCCGCCGGCCGCACGCGCCCCGCCGGCCGCCCGCGCGCCGCCAACCACGCTGGCGGCGGCCACGCTCGCGTCGTGCACCCGGCGCGCGGCGGGCCGGCCGACGCGGTCGGCCAGGTGCGCCAGGTCGATCGCGAACGCGACGAATCCGATCGCGTACGCCGTCGTCGCACCAACGACCAGGACGGTGCTCAGGTCACCGAGGTCCATCTCCACTCCTGTCCTCACCGGGTCGAGCGCGGATCGCGTCCATCACCCGTTCCAGCTCGCCCGCCAGGCCCAGGTCGTCCCCGCGGGCAAGTGCGGCGGAGTCGACAACTGTACGTCCGTCATTCTCGGTCAGTCGCAGCCAGATCCGCCGCCGTGGCGTGAACAGGGACACCGTCAGCCCGGCCAGAACGGCCAGCGCGAAGCCGAGGATCGCTCCGAGCGCCGGGTCATGGCGCAGGTCGAGCGCGACGAACCGCGGGGTGCCCTGCCAGGTCAACGTTCCCAGCCCACCCGGCAGGTCGACCGTCTGGCCCGGCTCGACGACGATCGTCGTCGGCGTGCCGTCCGCGCCCACCACCTGTTCCATGCCGGTCACGTCCAGCTCGTAGACGTTCTGCGGCACCCCGGTGTCCAGACCGAGGTCCCCGCGCCAGACGGTGAGCACCAGCAGCGGCGCGTCCGGCTGGGGGTGCACCGACGCCGCCCCGGCCGGTGTGACAACGGCGGTCGGGAGCAAGAACCCGACGATGCCGATCTGGTCACCGGTGGACACGTCCGGCACCTTGATCACGCCGCGCGAGGTGTAGACCGCGTCCTGCGGGAGGAAGGGGACGGCACCGGCGAAGGCAACCTCCCCTGCGGCGTCGCGCACCACAACGTCCGGGGCGTATCCGTTGCCCTGCAGGTAGACCTTGACGCCACCGACGGACAGCGGGTGGTTCACCCGGATGACGGCCGGCCGGGCCTGGCCGCCCGGCTCGCGAACAGTGACCTCCGCTGCGAAGTCGACCGGCCGTGCCTCGGCGGTGAACTCCGCGGTGAACCGGTCCAGACCGACCGTGAACGGGACCAGCGAGCCGGGGGCGAAGGCGGTGCCCCCGACGAACGTGTCGTAGTCGGTGACCGCGTTGGCGAAGCCCCGGCCTTCCACGACGATCGCCTGCCCGCGGTAGTGCAGCATCTGCCCGGTGGCGATGGCGACCAGCAGGCCCACCAGCGCCAGGTGGAACACGATGTTGCCGCTCTCCCGCAGGTAGCCGCGCTCCGCGCTGAGCGTGAGCGCGCCGGAGTCCTCAAGGCCGGTGTCGACGCGGAAGCGGGGCAGTGCGCGCAGCGGCCCGGCAAGCGCCCGGGTGGCGACGGCGACCACCTCCGTGGCCGGCGCTTCGACCACCGCCTGGTCACGGACGCCGAACCGGTCGAAGCGCCGGGGCGCCCGCGGCGGCCGGGCTCGCAGCGCCCGCCCGTGCAGGGCGATCCGCGGCACGATGCAGCCGATCAGGGAGACGAACAGCAGCAGGTAGACCGCCGAGAACCACACCGACGCGTAGACGTCGAACAGGCCGAGCCGGTCCAGCCACACCCCCAGGCCCGGGTTGTCGGCGAGGTAGGTCGCGACGTCGGCCGGGTCCTGCGGGCGCTGGGGCAGCACCGAACCGGGCACCGCAACGACGGCCAGCAGCATGAGCAGCATGAGGGCGACCCGCATGCTGGTGAGCTGGCGCCAGACCCAGCGGAGCGCGCCGACGGCGCCGAGCTGCGGCAAGGTGGGCGTCGTCGCCTCCTCGAGGGCCATCTCGTCGACACGGTCCTGGGGCATCAGACCACCGTCTCGAAGCCGCCGATGAGCTGGCGCAGGCCGCCGGTGAAGGCGTCCCAGAGACCGGTCACCAGGGCCAGCCCGATCAGCACCAGCACCACCCCGCCGGCCCGCATGATCGCCACCCGGTGGCTGCGCAGGAACCCGATCGCCCCCGCCGAGCGCTCGAAGCCGAGCGCGATCATCAGGAAGGGCAGCCCGAGGCCGACGCAGTAGGCGATGGACAGGGCAGCCCCCCGCGCGGCTGACCCCTCGTCGAGCGCCAGGGTGTAGACCGCGACCAGGGTCGGGCCGATGCACGGCGTCCAGCCGAGCCCGAAGACCACGCCGAGCACGGGGGCACCCCACAGACCGGCCCGCGGCGCGAGCCGCAGCTTGGCGGTCCGCTGGGCGAACGGCAGCCACCCGATGAAGACCAGCCCCATCCCGATCACGACGACGCCGAGCACCCGGGTGAGCACGTCGCTCCAGCGCGCCACCGCCCCGCCGAGCGAACCCGCCAGAACGCCGAGCACGACGAAGACCACAGTGAAGCCGGCGACGAACAGCGCGACACCGGCCACCGTGCGGCCACGACCGGGAGCGCTCCGCTGGGGGTCGTCCGCGCCACCCACCGGCGACCCGCCGACGCCGCTGCCCACCATTCCCGTGACGTAGCCCAGGTAGCCGGGCACCAGCGGGAGCACGCAGGGGGACGCGAACGAGACCAGCCCCGCGAGCACGGCCAGCGGCAGTGCGGCGAGCATGGAGCCGTCGAGCACCGTTGCCTGCACGGTGTCCCCGATCCCGGCGACCAGGTTCACGCCGGCTCGTCCAGCAGCTCGTCCAGCAGATCGTCCACCAGCGACCGCAGGGTGGAGTCGTCGAGGACCCCGAGGATCCGGGCGGCGACCATGCCGTCGCGGTCGAGGAGCACCGTCGTCGGCACCGCCTGCACCGGGACAACGCCCTGCAAGGCCGCCACCGCGGCGCCGTCGGCGTCGTGCACGGACGGGTAGGGGATCTCGAAGGTGCGCTCGAAGGCCTGGGCGGCCCCGGGGCCGTCGGTGGAGTTGATGCCCAGCAGGTGCACGCCGTCCTGGGCATAGTCGGCAGCGACCGCCACCAGGTCGGGCGCCTCGGCACGGCACGGCGGGCAGGCGGCATACCAGGTGTTCAGCACGACGACGTCGCCGCGCCAGTCCGCCAGGTCGACCGGGTTCCCGGCGAAGTCCGTCCCGGCGATCTCCACCGGCCCGGTGCGGTCGGCCGGATCCCAGGTGGTGACCGACCGGTCGCCGGAGACGTACCCCGTCCCGGACTCGTCCCAGCCACCGGTGACGGTGGGGGTACAGGCGGCGAGCGCGAGGGTGAGCGCGAGCGCCGGGCCCACGCAACGGCGGGACGAGTGAGGTCGGGTCATCCGCTCAGGCCCCCGCAACCGACGGGGCATCGGGCAGCAGGTCGAGCGCCGGCTCGATGTAGGCGATCCGCACCCGGTCATCGGCCCAGGTCACCGACGTGAGGGAGGCCAGGCTGCACTGCCGCCGTCGGGGGTCGTGCCACAGCCGGTTGCCCTCGAGCGCCTGACGGGCCACCCAGATCGGCAGCTGATGGCTGACCACGACGGCCTCGTGGCCCAGGGCGGCATCGCGTGCGGCGGTGATCGCCGCGAGCATCCGGGCCACCTGCTCGCGATAGGCCTCGCCCCACGACGGCCGGAACGGGTTCCACAGGAAGCGCCAGTGCGCGGGCCGCCGCAACGACCCGTCACCGACCCCGAACTCCAGTCCCTCGAAATGGTTCGCCGCCTCGATCAGGCGCGGGTCGACGACGACCTCCAGCCCGAAGGCGGCCGCGATCGGGGCCGCGGTCTCCTGCGTCCGATGCAGCGGTGAGGCCACCACGTGCACGACGTCGCGGCGCGGCGCGCCGTCCGGTCCCGTTCCCGCCAGGTGTGCCGCGATCCGCTCGGCCATCGCGACCCCACGCTCGGACAGGTGGTACCCGTCGAGCCGCCCGTAGAGCACGCCGGTGGGGTTGTGCACCTCGCCGTGCCGGAGCAGGTGGACCGTGGTGGTGACCATGGGACAAGTCTCCCCCACGTCAGAGGGTGGCTGGGGTCAGCCCCTCGCCGCCCTGCTCCTGCGTGCCGGACGACGACGCCCGGTCGGCACACGGGTCCGACGCCACCTTGGCCATCGCCTCACCCAGCGCGCGGAACTCCGCCTCGGTGAGCGGGTCGACCAGCAGCTCGCGCACGGCACGGACGTGGCCGGGAGCCGTCGCGACCAGCAGCTCGTACCCGGCGTCGGTCATCGCGCAGTTGACGCCCCGCCGGTCGTCGGGGCAGGGCCGCCGCTCGACGAGGGCGCGACTCTCCAGACGACCGACGGTGTGGGTGAGCCGGCTGCGGGAGTGCACGAGGCCGATCGCGAGGTCGGACATCCGCAGCGTCCGGCCCGACGTCTCGGACAGCCGGGCGAGGATCTCGTACTCGCTCACGGACAGGCCCGCGTCGCGCTCCAGCTGCCGGTTGAGACCCTCGATCAGCCTGGACGCACCCTGCAGGAAGGCACGCCAGGAGACCTGCTGCTCGACGGAGAGCCAGGGGACGGCGTCGTCGGTCATGTGATCCACCTCCTCCTTGCTCGTTGGCGCCAACTGTAGTAGAACTGTCAACTACCGATAGTTGAGACTTCAATTAGGGGACGAACCCACCATGACCGCCGCCACCAGCACCACCCAGCTCCCCGCCGGCATCACGCCGGGCACCTGGGAGATCGAGACCTCGCACAGCGGCGCGAGCTTCAGCGTCCGGCACGCCGGCATCTCCAAGGTCCGCGGCACCATCGACGTCACCGCGGGCGAGATCGTGATCGGCGACACCCTCGAGGCCAGCTCGGTCACCGCGACGCTCGCTCCGGCCACCGTCGACACCAAGGACGAGCGCCGCGACGGCCACCTGCGCGGCGCGGACTTCCTCGAGACCGAGACCTACCCGACCTGGACGTTCCGCTCGACAGCCATCCGCGCCGACGGCGAGGACTACCTGATCGACGGCGAGCTCACCGCCCACGGCGTGACACGGCCCGTCGAGCTGCGCACCGAGTTCAACGGCGGCGCCACCGACCCGTTCGGGGCCTCCCGGCTCGGCGCGTCCGCGACCACCGAGATCTCGCGCAAGGACTTCGGCCTGACCTGGAACGCCGCGCTGGAGACCGGCGGAGTCCTGGTCAGCGACACCGTCTGGATCTCGCTCGAGGTCGAGGCCGTCGCCGCCTGACGCTCCGGTCGCCCGCGCCCGACCCTCCGGTCGCCCGCGCCCGACCCTCCGGTCGGCACGTTTCGCTCGGATCTGTGCGTTGAACGCACAGATCCCGACGAATCTTCGGTCGCCTTGGGGTCCGAGCGGGCCGATGGCGGGTCAGCCGATCGCCCGCTCCAGGCGCACCGGGTCGATCCGCCAGTAGTCGACCAGCACGCCGTCAACGGTGACCACGGGCACCAGCTCGCCGTAGCGGGCGGCCAGCTCCGGGTCGGTGTCGACGTCGACCTCCGTCCAGCCCGTCCCGGCCTCGTCCGCCGCGGCAGTGACGATCTCCCGGGCCGCGGCGCACAGGTGGCAGCCCTGCCGGGTGTACAGGAGCACCCGGCTGCTCACCTGCGCACTCATGGGCTCAACCCTAGGGCGGTGACTACAGTGAACGAGTGCCCGAGTCGACCCATGACCCCGTCGGGGCATCGCCTGAGCTGTCGCGGACCGCGGCCTTCTTCGACCTGGACAACACGATCATCCGCGGCGCCAGCGCCTTCCACCTGGCTGTCGGACTGCGCAGCCGCGGCTTCTTCAGCGCCTGGGACCTGATCACCTTCGCGGTCCACCAGGCCCGCTACCTGGCGTTCGGGGAGAACCTGCACCAGATCGCGACCGTGCGCTCCCGGGCGCTGTCCATCGTGGCCGGCCACTCGGTGGCCGAGATCACCGCGATGGGCGAGGAGATCTGGGACGAGGTGCTCTCGCTACGGATCTTCCCCGGCACCCAGGCCCTGCTCACGGAGCACATCGAGGCCGGGCACCAGGTGTGGATCATCACGGCCAGCCCGGTGGAGATCGGCGAGCTGATCAGCCGGCGACTGGGGGCCACCGGGGCCCTCGGAACGGTGGCCGAGCACGTGGACGGCTACTACACCGGGCGCCTGGTCGGCGACATGCTGCACGGGAGGGCCAAGGCGCGTGCGATCGCGGCGCTCGCGGAGGCCGAGCACCTGGACCTGCCCACCTGCTACGCCTACGGCGACTCCACCCACGACGTGCCGATCCTGTCCTCGGTCGGCCACCCGGTGGCGATCAACCCCGACCGCCGGCTGCGCCGGCACGCCCGTGCGGTGGGCTGGCCGATCCAGGAGTTCCGCGGACGACGGCGCGTGGCCGCCCGGCGGGGCGCCCAGACGGCCAGCTGGGCGGGTGCGGCCTGGGCCGCCGGGTTGGTGCTCCGGGCTGTCCGTCGCGGCTCGCGCTGAGCGGTCCCTTCAGCGGTCAGCAACCCGCCGGTAGTCAGCCCGGGTCGGTCCCTGTTGCCAGCCGCACCATGGACCACGACACCGGCGGCAGCTCGATCCGCACGGAGGCGCCGTCGACGACGCCGGTCGTGTTCGCCCATGGCGCCAGCTCACCGCCCGGCCGGGCCTTCGCATAGGGGTCGGCATCGGCCAGCGTCAGCACTTGCACCACCCGGACGTCACCGAACGCCTTGGTGTCGGCGTGCAGCACCACAGGCTCGGTGACCGAACGGTTCACTGCGAACACGGCCAGCGCACCGGTTGCGGCGTCGTGCGTCGCCACGGCGTCCACCAGCGGGGTGTCCCCGAAGACGGCGGTCTCCTGGCGCGGGCCGGACGGCTCGACGCGGAGCACGTCGCCGGACGCGTACCGGGAGGTGAGCGCGAACGGGTGGAACGTGGTCTGCTTCCACACCCCGCCGCCGGGCTCGGTCATGATCGGCGCGATCACGTTGACCAGCGTGGCGAGGCTCGCCGCGTGCACCCGGTCGCTGTGCCGCAGCAGGGAGATCAGCAGGCCACCGACCACGACCGCATCGGCGACGCTGTAGTGGTCCTCGTGCAGGTGCGGCGCCACCGGCCAGGAGTCCTGGGGCACCTTCGACTCGGTCGCGTCGGTGTACCAGACGTTCCACTCGTCGAACGAGATGGTGATCCGCTTGGTGGCGCCCTTGGCCGCGCCGACGGCGTCGGCCGTGGTCACGACCGTGTCGATGAACGCGTCCATGTCCATCGGCGAAGCGAGGAAGGACGCGAGGTCGCCGTCGGCCTCGTGGTAGTAGGCGTGCGCCGAGATGTGGTCCACCTGGTCGTAGGCCTCGGCGAGCACCGTCGCCTCCCACGCGCCGAACGTCGGCATGCCGCGCCCGGAGCTGCCACAGGCGACCAGCTCGAGATGGCGGTCGACCATCCGCATCGCCCGCGCCGTCTCGGCCGCGAGCCGACCGTACTCGGCTGCGGTCTTGTGCCCGATCTGCCAGGGGCCGTCCATCTCGTTGCCCAAGCACCACATCCGGATGCCGTACGGCTGGTCGGCACCGTTGGCCCGGCGCAGGTCGGACCAGTGCGTGCCGGCCGGGATGTTGCAGTACTCGAGCAGGTCGAGGGCCTCCTGGACGCCTCTGGTGCCCAGTTGACGGCCATCATCGGCTCGACGCCGGCCTTGGCGCACCACCGCAGGAACTCGTCGACGCCGACCGTGTTCGGCTCGGTGCTGTGCCAGGCCAGGTCCAGGCGGGTCGGGCGCTGCTCGACCGGCCCGATGCCGTCCTCCCACCGGTAGCCGGAGACGAAGTTCCCGCCCGGGTAGCGGACCGCGCAGACGCCGAGCTCACGCACCAGCTCGATCACGTCACCCCGGAAGCCGTCGGTGTCCGCAGTCGGGTGGCCGGGCTCGTGGATGCCGGTGTAGACGCACCTGCCCAAGTGCTCGACGAACGCCCCGAAGGTGCGCCGGTGCACGGGTGAGACCACGGACGCTGGGTCGAGAGTGAGGTACGCCTGCCGCATCGAAGGTCCTTGTCTGTGCGCACCGCTGGGTCAGTGGCTCACATCCTGCCCGTCGTCAGGCACACGTCGGGCCCGGCGCGACGGCCGGGCCCGGGTGGCCGCGCACGCCGGGCATGCATGCGCCGTCACTTCTTGTTGCGACGCTGGTGGCGCGTCTTGCGCAACAGCTTGCGGTGCTTCTTCTTGGCCATGCGCTTGCGGCGCTTCTTGATGACGGAGCCCACGTGTCCTCGCTCAGTTGGGGTGCGCACGCGGTCCCCTGGGCCGCCTCTTCGAGGCCAACCGCAGGTCCCCCGCGCTCGGGAGAGTCCGCCGTCACTCTACCGGGTCACGGGCATCGGCGCGTACGCAGCCGGGACCCGGAGCCGCCGGGCCGGGCGGTCAGGAGCTGAGCCGGTCCTCGCGCTCGGTCGGGGCCTCGACGGACGACGCCGCGAGGTAGGCCGCGAGCGCATCCTGCGGCACCCGGAAGGACCTGCCGACCCGGACCGCCGGCAGCTCGCCGCCATGCACCAGGCGGTACACGGTCATCCGGGAGAGCCGCATCATCTCCGCGACCTCGGCGACCGTCAGGTAGCGCACCCGATCACTGCCCGTGCTCATCGGTGCCCGCTTCCCGTCCCGCCGGATGTCGTGCTCCGCGCGCGGCGGAGCACGCCGGTGCGCGGACGCGCCGCTTGCTGCGGCGCGCTGGCCACACCCTAGAGCCTGCTGGTACGCAAGTGAAAGGGGTGAAGGGAGTGAAGAGCCGGAGTCGGGCCAACGGCCGCAGGACGCCCGTCCCAAACGCCCGGCACGCCGCCGCGACGTACGCGGCGTCGCGCGCGGTCAGCAGCATCTCGTTGCCGGCCGGTTCCGCTCCGACGGCGCCGGTCACCGAGCGCCCCGCCAGAGGCGCGCGGCCCCATGGCGAACGGCCCACCCGCGAGACCTGCTCGCTGTGCCAGAGTGTGACGGGCTGGCCGGTCGGACGGGAGGTGCGGATGGAGGTCCCACGTCCGCTGCTAGTTGCCCGCCAGAGGATCGACAACGTCGCACGGCACTCACCGGCCCAGCTCACCCTCACCGCCTTCGCCGGCATCGTCACCGTGTTCACCGCGTTGCTCTCGAGCCCCCAGGCGACCGCCGACGGCTACCAGGCACCCTTCGCCGACGCGTTCTTCACGGCCACGTCCGCGGTGTGCATCACGGGCCTGACGACCGTCCCCACCGGTACGTACTGGTCGGGCTTCGGCCAGGCGGTGATCCTGGTCGGGATCTGGATCGGCGGCCTGGGCGTCATGACTCTCGCCTCGCTGCTCGGCATGGCGGTCTCCCGCCGGATCGGGCTGACCCAGCGCCTGCTCGCCGCCTCCGAGACGCGCAGCGGAGGCCTGGGTGAGGTCGGCTCCCTGATCCGGGTGGTCGTGATCACCTCGGTCTCCATCGAGCTCGTGATCGCGCTGGTGCTGATCCCCCGGTTCGCCATGCTCGGGGAGGACCTCGGCGAGGCGATCTGGCACGGCGTCTTCTATGCGGTCTCGGCGTTCAACAACGCGGGGTTCGTGCCGACCGCCGAGGGCCTGATGCCACACGTGGCCGATTGGTGGCTGGGGCTGCCCATCCTGCTGGGTGTGTTCATCGGCTCACTGGGCTTCCCGGTGATCTACAACGTCGCCCAGCGGCGACGGAACCTGCACCGGCTCAGCCTGCACACCAAGCTCACCATTACCGTGTCCGTCGCGCTCCTGGCGGGCACCACCCTGGTGATCGGCGCCTTCGAGTGGGGCAACCCCCACACCCTCGGGCCGTTGGACGGTCCCACCAAGGTGCTCGCTGCGCTGTTCGCCGGCGTGATGCCCCGGTCGGGTGGCTTCTCCACGTTCGACCCGGGCAGCATGCACGAGGCGAGCCGGCTGTTCACCGACGGCATGATGTTCGTCGGCGGCGGCAGCGCCTCGACGGCCGGCGGTATCAAGGTGACCACCTTCGCCGTGCTGCTGCTCGCGATCCTGTCCGAGGCCCGCGGCAACCGCGACATGGAGGCCTTCGGCCGGCGCGTCCCGCGGGAGAGCCTCCGGCTCGCCGTCGCGGTGACTATCGCCGGTGCGGGCATGGTGCTGGTGGCCACCCTCCTGCTGCTCGAGATCACCGGCGAGAGCCTGGACAAGGTGCTCTTCGAGACGATCTCCGCGTTCGGTACCGTCGGGCTCAGCACCGGGCTGACCCGGGAGCTGCCCGACGCCGGCAAGTACGTGCTGGCCGTCCTGATGTTCGCAGGTCGGACGGGAACCATGACCTTGGCAGCGGCTCTTGCGCTGCGCGACCGGCGCCGGGTGATCCGGTACCCCGAGGAGAGGCCGATCATTGGTTGACATCGAACGACCCAAGCCAGTCGCTCCGTTCGCGGGTCGGGAGCCCAAGCCGGGCAAGGAGCGGGAGCGCAGCGGCGGCGTGCTCGTGATCGGGCTCGGCCGGTTCGGCTCCTCGATCGCCCTCACGCTCGAGCGCCTGGGCCACGACGTACTGGCCGCCGAGCGGAATCCCGATGTGGTGGCGCACTTCACCGGTCGCTTCCCCCTGGTCGAGGCGGACTGCACCAACCCCGAGGCCCTGCTCCAGCTGGGCGTCAAGGAGTTCCCGGTCGCCGTGGTGGGTGTCGGCACGTCGCTCGAGGCGAGCGTCCTGATCGCCGGCAACCTGGTGGACCTCGGCACGCCACAGATCTGGGCGAAGGCGATCTCGCCCGAGCACTCCCGGATCCTGCGGCGCATCGGCGTGCACCACGTCGTGCTCCCCGAGGCCGACGCCGGCAACCGCGTGGCGCACCTGGTCAGCGGCAAGCTGCTGGACTACATCGAGGTGGAGGACGACTTCACCATCGTCAAGATGCGCCCGCCGCGGGAGACCCAGGGCTTCACCGTCGGCCAGTCCCAGATCCGCAAGCGCTACGGGGTGACGGTGCTCGGTGTGAAGTCGCCCGGGGCGGACTTCGTCTACGCGACGGACGAGACGCGGATCTCCGCCGACGACATCCTGATCGTCTCCGGGCACGCCGACCTGCTGGAGCGGTTCGCCGCCCGGCCGTGACGGGTCGGGCACCCCGACCCTGCCCGGCGAGCGACGTCGGGCTCAGCTCACGACCGCACCGTCCGTGGCCAGCGACCGGTTCCGGAAACTCCGACGCTGCGGGAGCGGAAGCTGGAGGACGTCGGATGGGCCGAGGTCGGCGACGGTGGCCGGCGAGTACGGGATCATGACCTCGACCGACGGGCCGAGCAGGTCGTGCAGGGCCGCGATGAGCGCCTCCAACGTCCGGGCGCGGGCCATCAGGCTGACCAGCCTCGCCTCGAACCCGAGGATGTCCGTCTGGATCTCGTCCAGCTCCGCCAACGCCTCGTCCGCCGCCTGCCGGTACACGTCGGGGCGCGGCAACTCAAGGTGAGTACCCCGCGCGTCGTCCATCTGCGCAGCCTCCTCATCCCGGAGTGTCATCGTCGATCACGACCTAACGGTCTTCGAGCCGGAAGGTAACCGGATAGTTAACGATCCCACTTGGTGAGCCTGTGGTGTGGGTGAAAAACGTCCCGACGGAGCAGGGGCTCGGCCCTGTCGGACCGAGCCCCTGCTCCAGACGTCGTGCGGGCGAGGTCAGCGCGTCTCGGCGCGCCGCTTGTTGTACAGGTCGAACGCCACGGCGAACAGCAGCACCATGCCCTTGACCACCTGCTGGATCGCGGTCTCGATGCCCATCAGCTGCATGCCGTTGGTCATCACCGCCATGATCAGACCACCGATCATCGCACCGGTGACCTTGCCGACACCGCCGGTCACCGCCGCGCCGCCGATGAAGCACGCGGCGATCGCGTCGAGCTCGAACATGTATCCCGCCCCGGGCTGGGCAGCGTTCATCCGCGAGGAGTACACGACGCCCGCGAGACCCGACAGCGCACCTATGTTCACGAAGATCCAGAGGTTGACCTTGCGAACCTTCACACCGGAGAGCTGGGCGGCGTTCAGGTTGCCGCCGATCGCGTACACGTGGCGACCGAAGACCGACCTCTGGGTGACCAGCGTGTAGACGATGATCAGGACGCCGAGCAGGATCAGCACGTTCGGCAGGCCCCGGCTCTGGGCGAGCTGGTAGGCGAACCACATGACGACCGCGCCGATGACGGCGATCTTCGCGATGAACCACGGAATGCCCTCGACGATCTGCTTGTAGCGCATCGCGGCCCGACGGCTGCGCCACGCGTTGAACGCGTACCCGGCCACCGCGATCCCGAAGACCACCAGCGTGAAGACGTCGTACCCGCGCCCGCCGAACAGCCCGTTCTGGAACCCGTTGGCGATCTGGTAGTAGGTCCCGCCGAACGGGGACAGCGAGATGCTGTTCAGCACCATGTAGGTCATGCCGCGGAACAGGAGCATGCCGGCCAGCGTCACGATGAAGGCCGGGATCCCGACGAAGGCCACCCAGAATCCCTGCCACATACCTGCCAGGGCGCCGACGACGAGCGCAGCCAGCACGCCGACGTACCAGGGCATCCCTTGCTTGATCACGACCGTCGCGGCTACCGCGCCGGTGAGCGCGACAAGCGACCCGACCGACAGGTCGATGTGACCGGCGATGATCACGATCACCATGCCGATGGCCAGGATCAGGATGTAGGAGTACTGCAGGACGATGTTGGTCAGGTTCCCGGGGCTGAGGAAGTTCTTGGCCACCAGGGAGAACAGGAGCACGATCACGACGAACGCGATCATGATGCCGCTCTGCCGTAGGTTCCGGGTCAACATGGTCCGGAGCACACCGACGGCGTGGGCGAGCGCGCCGTTCGGGTTCTCCGGCTCGGTGACGGGCTCCCGCGTGGGGGTGTCGGGTGTGGCGGTCATCGTGCTGCTTCCCTTTCCATGGTCATGAGTGCCATCAGGCTCTCCTGGGTGGCTTCCTGCACGGGAAGCACGCCGGTGATGCGGCCGAAGGCGAGCGTGTAGATCCGGTCGCAGATGCCGAGCAGCTCGGGCAGCTCGGAGGAGATCACCACGACTGCCTTACCGGCAGCGACCATTCGATTGATGATGGTGTAGATCTCGTACTTGGCGCCGACGTCGATGCCACGCGTCGGCTCGTCAAGGATCAGCACGTCGGCATCGGTGAAGATCCACTTGCTCAGGACGACCTTCTGCTGGTTGCCGCCGGACAGCTTGCCGGCCTGGTGCAGCACGGTCGGCGTCTTGATGTTCAGGTTCGCGCGGTACTCCTCGGCAACCTTGAGCTCCTCGTTGCCGTTCACCCAGCCGCGGCTCGAGACCTTCCGCAGACCGGCCGCCGTGATGTTGCGCCGGATGTCCTCGATGAGGTTCAGGCCGTACTTCTTGCGGTCCTCGGTCGCGTAGGCGACGCCGTTGGCGATCGCGTCCGAGACGGTGTGCAGCTGGATCTCCTGGCCGCGCTTGTAGATCCGACCGCTGACCTGCCGGCCGTACGAACGCCCGAAGATGCTCATCGCCAGTTCGGTGCGTCCGGCGCCCATCAGGCCCGCGATGCCGATCACCTCACCGGCATGGACGGCGAAGCCCGCCTGGTCGACGATGACCCGGCCCGCCTGGGTGGGGTGCAGCACGGTCCAGTCCTCGACCCGGAGCACCTCCTCGCCGATCTCGGGAGTGCGCTCGGGAAACCGGTGCTCCAGGTCCCGGCCGACCATGCTGCGGATCATCCGCTCCAGGGTCGCCTCGGGGGTCTTCATGTCGAGCGTCTCGATGGTCCGGCCGTCGCGGATGATCGTCGTCCGGTCGGCGATCGACGCGAGCTCGTTGAGCTTGTGGGAGATCATGATGCAGGTGATGCCCTGAGCGTTGAGCTGGCGCAGCAGGCCGAGCAGGTGCTCGGAGTCGGCGTCGTTCAGCGCCGCGGTCGGCTCGTCCAGGATCAGCAGCCTGACCTCCTTGGAGAGCGCCTTGGCGATCTCGATGAGCTGCTGCTTACCCACACCGAGCAGGCCCACCGGGGTGACCGGGTTCTCCTTCAGACCCACCCGCTCCATCAGCTCGGCGGCCTCGGAGTTGGACCTGTTCCAGTCGATCAGTCCGGCTGTGCCCAGGCGCTCGTTGCCGAGGAAGATGTTCTCGGCCACCGACAGGTACGGGACAAGGGCGAGCTCCTGATGGATGATCACGATCCCGCGGTGCTCGCTGTCGTTGATCGAGTGGAACCGCACCACATCGCCCTCGTAGACGATGTCGCCCTCGTAGCTGCCGTAGTGGTAGACGCCGGAAAGCACCTTCATCAGGGTGGACTTCCCCGCGCCGTTCTCACCGCAGATCGCGTGGATCTCGCCGCGACGAACGTCGAGCGAGACGTCCTGCAGCGCCTTGACGCCGGGGAACGTCTTGGTGATGGAGCGCATCTCCAGGATGTTGTCTGTCATTCGGCCGGTCCTCGCTGTTCTCTGGCAACGGATGGGCTGTGGACCACTTGCCCGGTCCGGCGGTGGGACACCGCCGGACCGGGCCTCAGTGGATCAGGTCAGCCGGCGACGCCGGATGCGACCTCTTCTGCGGTGAAGTAGCCCGAGTCGACCAGGAGCGACTGGACGGTGTCGGCGTAGACGATGTCGACCGGCAGCAGGAAGGACGGGACGACCTTGACGCCGTTGTCGTACGTCTCGGTGTCGTTGGCCTCCGGTGTGTTGCCCTCAAGGAACGTCTGCGTCACGATGACCGCCTGGTCGGCGAGCTTGCGGGTGTCCTTGAAGATCGACGCGAACTGCACGCCGTCGACGATCAGCTTGACCGAAGCGATCTCGGCGTCCTGACCGGTGACCACCGGCAGACCCGTCTCGATGGTGTCGCCCGGGATCCTGGGGCTGTTCTGCAGCGCGGTGATGACGCCGCGGGAGATGCCGTCGTACGGCGAGAGCACACCGGCCAGCGGGGTGCCGTCGGAGTAGGACGCCGTCAGCAGGTCCTCCATGCGCTTCTGCGCGGTCTCCTGCAGCCAGCGCAGGATGTTCGTCTGCTCGATGTCCATCTGGCCGGACGGGACGACGAGGGTTCCGTCGTCGAGGTACGGCTGGAGGGTGTCGATCGCGCCCTGCCAGAACAGGTGCGCGTTGTTGTCGTCGAGCGAGCCGGCGAACAGCTCGATGTTGAACGGTCCGGTGGCGTCGCCAACGGAGCCGTCCTCCTTGAGCAGGCCGAGGCCGACCAGCAGGGACGTGGCCTGGAGCACGCCGACTTCGTAGTTGTCGAACGTCACGTAGAAGTCGACGTTCGCGCTGTCCCGGATCAGCCGGTCGTAGGCGATGACCTTGATGCCGGCGGCCGCGGCGGCCTCGAGCTGGCTGGTCAGGGCCGTGCCGTCGATCGCGGCGATGACCAGGGCCTTCGCGCCGTTGGTGATCATCTGGTCGATCTGCTGCGTCTGCGTCGGGATGTCGTCGTTGCCGTACTGAAGGTCGACGTCGTAGCCGAGGTCCTCCAGCCCGGCCTTGACGGCCTCGCCGTCGGCGATCCAGCGCTCGGACGTCTGGGTCGGCATCGAGACGCCGACCAGACTGCCCGCCTCGGCACTCGCTGCGGTAGTGGTGTCGGTGTTGTCGCCCGCCCCGGAGCCGCCACATGCGGCAAGGGACAGGGCGAGCGTCAGGCCCGCCGCAGCTGCGACGAACTTCCTGGTGCTCATGCTTCCTCCTCGTGAACGTGCTACTTCCTGATGTGGACGGTCCGCGGGTGTGGACCGGCCCGAGCGACCTGACCGTCTCCTCGGACCGGTCAGGAAGACTCCCCCTACTCCAGCTGCACGACGTCCAGCCCGGCCCGGCGCAGGCGGTGCACCTCGTGCACCGGCGCGGACGGGCCCGTGATCAACGTGTGGACATCCGCCAGGCGGGCGATCCGTCCCAGGTGTGCCTGCCCGAGCTTGGAGCCGTCGGCCACCACCACGGCCCGCCGTGCGGCGGCGATCATCCGCCGCTTCACCTCGGCCTCGGGCAGGTTGATGTTGGTGAGCCCGTGCTCCGGGTCCACGCCGTTGCAGCCGACGAAGGTGATGTCGGCGTGCAGATGGTCGAGCATCACGGTGGCCATCGGGTTGACAAGGGAGTGCTGCAGCCGACGCAGCGTGCCGCCGGTCACCACGACGGTCAGCCGGCCTATCGCGGGCTCGAGCTCGAAGGCGATGGTGAGCCCGTTGGTCACCACGGTGACCTGCTCGAGCTCGGTACGGGCGACGAGCGCGCGAGCCACCGCCGTCGTCGTGGTCCCGACGTCCAGCAGCACGCTCATCCCGGAGGTGACCAGGGACGCGGCGTACTCGCCGATCCGCTGCTTCTCCCCGGCGAACTCGACGAGGGACTCCTCGAAGGAAGGCTCCGGCTGGCTGCTTCGCGCCGGCGGCATCACGCCACCCCTGACCCGCCGCACCGCATGGGAAGACTCGAGGGCCGCGAGATCCGCGCGCACCGTCACATCGGAGATGCCGAAGGCGCCCGCCAACTCGGTCACCCGGACGAACTCACGATCCGTGATGACCTGCAGCATCCGCTCGCGCCGGAGCGCGGCGGGCAGGAACTCGGTCTCCTCTTTGAGCACAAGGCTACTCTCGGGCACCGGGCATCGTTGCACCAACTTCCTGACGCCAACTTGTGATTGCGAAAGGATAACGACACGCGCGTGGTTCTGGCGCGGCGATGCGAAGCCCGCTGGAGCGGGACTCAGTGCGGCGCGCACAAAGTCCCCTACCACGCCTCCTGCCTGGACTTTCACTATCGAAAGCCTCCGGAAGACTCCGTCACCGCAGGCAGGAGACCCAGATGCCCGATGTGTCCGCCCGAGGCGCCCCGGCGACGCGCAGAAGAGGCTCTGCCTCACGTCACAGGCCCTGCGCCAACCGGTAGTAGGCCTGGTTCGCGCGCACCTCGACGGCGAACCCCCGCGTCGTGGTGGCCTCGTCGATCACGAGCAGCTCCGTGCCGGCGATCTCGGCCAGGTCGACGAACGCGTCGACACCCAGCTGGGTGGTCAGGACCGTGTGGTGACCCGCTCCGGCGATCAGCCAGGCCTCAGCCGAGGTCGCGAGGTCAGGTCGCGGCTTCCACACGGCGCGGGCGACCGGCAGGTTGGGCAGCGGCTCATCCGGTGGCACGACGTCGATGGCGTTCGCAGTCAGTCGGAACCGGTCGCGCATGTCCGACAGGGCCACCACGACGGCCGGGCCCGGGTCGGTGTCGAAGACCAGGCGGACCGGGTCCTCCCGATCGCCGATGCCCAGCGGGTGGATCTCCAGGCTCGGCCGCGACGACGTCAGGGTGGGACAGATCTCGAGCATGTGTGCGCCAAGGATCTTCTCTTCCCCCGGCACGAGGTTGTAGGTGTAGTCCTCCATCAGCGACGCGCCGCCGGGCAGGCCCTGGCCCATCACCTTTGCCGCGCGGACCAGGATCGCGGTCTTCCAGTCGCCCTCGGCGCCGAAGCCGAAGCCTGCGGCCATCAGCCGCTGGACCGCGAGACCGGGCAGCTGACGCAACGCGCCGAGGTCCTCGAACGTCGTGGTGAACGCGGTCGCCCCGATGTCGCCGAGCAGGTTGCGCAGCGCGGCCTCCTGACGGGCGCCGTAGCGCAGCGACTCGTGACGCTCACCACCGCGCCGAAGCTCGGCGGCGACGTCGTACAGGTCCTCGTACTCGGCCACCAGGGCGTCCACCTCGCGCTCGCCGACCACCTCGACGGCCGCGACGAGGTCGTTGACCCCCCAGGTGTTCACGCTCACCCCGAAGCGCAGCTCGGCCTCGGTCTTGTCACCCTCGGTGACCGCGACGTTGCGCATGTTGTCGCCGAAGCGCGCGAGCTTGAGCTCGTGCATCGCCGCCCAGCCGGCGGCGGCCCGCACCCAGGTGCCGACCTTCGCCTGCACGATCGGGCTGCTGACATGGCCGACGACGGTGCGCCGGGCCACCCCGAGCCGGGTCTGGATGTACCCGAACTCCCGGTCGCCGTGCGCGGCCTGGTTGAGGTTTATGAAGTCCATGTCGATCGTCGCCCAGGGCAGCTCGACGTTCGCCTGGGTGTGCAGGTGCAGCAGGGGCGTGCGCAGGGCGTCCAGGCCGGCGATCCACATCTTGGCCGGCGAGAAGGTGTGCATCCAGGCGATCACGCCGATGCACGCGCCGTCCGCGTTGGCCTCCATGGCGAACGCGCGGATGGCCGCGGAGTCCTTGAGCACCGGCTTCCAGACGACTCGCGCCGGGACGACGTCGGAGGCGTCCAGCGCCCGGGCGATCGCCTGCGACTGCTCCGCGACCTGTCGCAGGGTGCCCTCGCCGTACAGGTCCTGGCTGCCGGTCGCGAACCAGACCTCACGTGGGTAGGACGTGCTCATCGGGACTCCTTCATCGCCAGCGGTGCGGTCGTGATGCGGTGCGGTCGGCGCCCTCAGCGCCCGTATTCGTTCTGGTACCTGGCGTAGAGCCGGTCGACGTCGGCGACGTCGATCGGCACCGGTACGCCGAGCTGGGCGGAGATGTGCACGGTGCGCGCGACCTCCTCGCACATCACCGCCGCCTTCACCGCCACCGCCGCGTCGCGGCCGATGGTGAACGGACCGTGGTTGCGCATCAGCACCGCGGGGCTGCGGGAGTCCCGCAGCGTCTCGACGATCCCCCGGCCGATCGAGTCGTCACCGATCAGCGCGAACGGACCGACCGGGATCTCGCCGCCGAACTCGTCGGCCATCATCGTGAGCACGCAGGGGATGGGCTCGCCGCGAGCGGCCCACGCGGTCGCGTAGGTCGAGTGGGTGTGCACCACCCCGCCGACGTCGGGCATCTGCCGGTACACGTAGGCGTGCGCGGCGGTGTCCGACGACGGCGAGCGCTCGCCGTCCACCAGGGTTCCGTCCAGGTCGCAGACCACCATCGACTCGGGGGTCAGCTCGTCGTAGGACACACCGCTCGGCTTGATCACGAACAGGTCGGCGGTGCGCAGCCGTTGCGAGACGTTCCCCGCCGTCCAGACCACGAGCCCCCACCGGGGCAGCTCGGCGTGCAGGGATGCGACCACCTCGCGGACCCGCTCTACCTCCGCACGGACCTCCGGGCCGTAGGCGTCAAGGCTCACGACACCACCTCCGTCGCCAGGCTCTCCGGCGCACCGGCAGGGTGGCCGACCGTCGCGGCGACCCGCTCGATCGCGAGTCCTTCGCGGTAGCGCTCGAGGAACGCCGCGTACCCGGCCACGTCCTCGGCGTCGGGTGCGACGACGTCGACCACGGCGTCGCCGAAGAGCCGGGTGCTCAGGTACGTCTGGAGGTCCTGCTCCGACGCCGCACCGAGGTAGCCGGCGAGCGCGGCCATCCCCCAGGGTCCCCCCTCGCTCGCGGTCCGGGCGACGGCGACCGGAGCGCCGACCGCCGCCGCGAGCAGCCGCTGGGCCACCCCGGCCGTCCGGAACAGACCACCGTGCGCGAAGAGCGTGTCGAGCTCGACGCCCTCGGACGCCAGGACACGCATGCCCAGGCTCAGGGTGCCGAAGGCGCCGTAGACCTGCGCGCGCATGAAGTTGGCGAGCGTCAGCCGGCTGTCCGGGGTGCGGACGAAGAGCGGGCGCCCCTCGGCCAGCCCGGTGATCGGCTCGCCGGACAGGTAGTTGTAGGCGATCAGGCCCCCGCCGTCCGCGTCGCCGTCGAGTGCCTCGCGCAGCAGCGCACCGAACACCGCGTCGGGCTCGGCCGGCTGCCCCAGCGCCGCGGCGAACCGTCCGAACACCTCGGCCCACGCCCCCAGCTCGCTCGCGCCGTTGTTGCAGTGCACCATCGCGACCAGGTCACCGGCCGGCGTCGTCACCAGGTCGAGCTCGTGGTGGACGCGCTCGAGGGCGCGCTCGAGGACGACCATCGCGAAGATCGACGTCCCGACGCTCACGTTCCCGGTGCGCGGGGCGACGGCGTTGGTCGCCACCATCCCGGTCCCGGCGTCGCCCTCGGGCGGGCACAGCGGGACGCCCGCCTGCAGGGTCCCGGTGGGGTCCAGCAGCGCGGCGCCGGCCTCGGTCAGCCGACCGGCCTCCTCACCCGCGACGAGCACCTGCGGCAGCAGGTCGACCAGGTGCAGCCCGGGGCGTCGGTCGGCGACGAGCTCGTCGAACTGGCCGAGCATGCGACGGTCGTAGTCCCTGGTCGCCACGTCGATCGGGAACATGCCCGAGGCGTCGCCGACGCCGAGCACCGTCCGCCCGGTCAGGCGCCAGTGGACGTACCCGGCGAGCGTGGTGAGGAACGCGATCCGGGGGGTGTGCGGCTCGTCGTCGAGGATCGCCTGGTAGAGGTGCGCGACGGACCAGCGCAACGGGATGTTGTGGCCGAAGAGCGTGCTCAGCTCCTCGGCGGCCGCCCCCGTCGTGGTGTTGCGCCAGGTCCGGAACGGCACCAGGAGCTCACCCTCGGCGTCGAACGCGAGGTATCCGTGCATCATCGCCGACACCCCGAGGGCGCCGACGGTGGTCAGGCGCACGCCGTGGCGGGCCTCGACATCGTCCTGCAGCGCTGCGAAGCATCCCTGGAGGCCGGACCAGACCGCGTCGAGGGAGTACGTCCACATCCGGTCGACGAACTGGTTCTCCCAGTCGTGGCTGCCGCTGGCGAGCGGCGTCCCGTCCTGGGAGATCAGGACGGCCTTGATCCGGGTCGACCCGAGCTCGATGCCGAGCACTGCGTGCCCCGACACGATGTCTGCTCGCGCGCGCGGCGCACGGTCGTCGGGGGTCATCGTTGGTCTCCATCTCGTCTGTGCGGTGCGGCTGGTCGAATGTTAGCGTTCACATTCACCCCGATGTCAAGCCTGAGACGGGACTGAGCCGGCCCGCCGGGGTGGGAGCGTGCGTCAGTTTTCGACGACCGGCTCGGGCACCCGCGCGGAGACGATGTCCAGACCCTCCTCGAAGATGGTGAAGGTTCGCTTGAGGACCCCGGCGAGAGGCTCCGCGAAGTCGGTGCCCTGCCAGTGGTGGAACATCCCGAGAAGCCCGCCGAGCAGGGCGTGCGAGAAGACCTGGACCTCGAGGTCGTCCACCGGCCGGCCCAGCTGCTGCGCCAGCACCTGTTCGACCATCTCGGCGAAGGCGTAGCTGCGGGCGACGGCGGCCTGCGCGAGCGACGGGCTCAGCGCGGCCAGCCGGAGCCGACGGATCAGCCGTTGCTCGTCGGCGGCCGACATGCCGTCTATCCCGTCCGTCATGACCTGCCGGATGCCGTCGAGCGGGACGGCATCGGAGAGCGCGGCCGCGAGCAGCGGACCCATCCCCGGGTCGAACTCGTCCCAGAGGACGAGCTCCTCCTTCGTGCCGAAGTACCGGTAGATGCTGCTCGGGGAGACGTCGGAGGCCTCCGCGATCTCCTCCACCGTGACATCGTCGAACCCGCGCTGCTCGAACAGGTCGAGGGCCTCGGTCTGGATCCGGTACATCGCAGCTGTGCGCTTGCGCTCGCGTAGGCCGCCGTCCGTCATGCGGTCAGGGTACCGCAGGTTGACACCGACTGTCAGTTGACAGCTACCTCACCGACATCTACTGTCAGTTGACAGCCACTCTCAGATGGAAGGGACCCGTCGTGGAGCACGTCATCGAGACCCGCGGCCTGACCAAGTCCTTCGGCCGCACTCGCGCCCTCGAGGGCCTCGACCTCACGGTCGGCCGCGGTGAGGTGCACGGCTTCCTCGGGCCCAACGGCTCCGGCAAGTCCACGACCATCCGGGTGCTGCTCGGCCTGCTGCGCAAGGACGGCGGCGAGACAACTCTCCTCGGTGGCGACCCATGGCGCGACGCCGTCGCGCTGCACCGCCGGCTCGCCTACGTCCCCGGCGACGTCCAGCTGTGGCCCAATCTCTCCGGCGGCGAGGCGATCGACCTGCTCGGCGAGCTGCGCGGCTCGCTCCGCCGTTCGCGTCGCGACGAGCTCGTCGAACGCTTCCAGCTCGACCCGACCAAGAAGTGCAGCGCCTACTCCAAGGGGAACCGGCAGAAGGTCGCGATCGTGGCCGGGCTCGCATCCGACGTCGAGCTGTTCCTGCTCGACGAGCCGACCAGCGGCCTCGACCCGCTGATGGAGACCGTGTTCCAGGACGTGGTGCACGAGATCACCGCCGGCGGCGGGACGGTCCTGCTGTCGAGCCACATCCTCGCCGAGGCCGAGGCGCTCTGCGACACCGTGTCGATCATCCGGGACGGCCGGATCGTCGAGTCCGGCAGTCTCGCCGCCCTGCGCCACCTGACCCGCACCACCCTGCACGTCACCACCCGGGAGCCCCTCGATGGTCTCGAGACCACCCCCGGCGTCTACGACATCGTCAAATCGGACGGCGGGTACACGGCGCGTTTCGAGGTGGCGGCCGACCAGCTCGGCGCTGTTGTGGAGCACATCGGCCAGCACGGCGTCGTGGCGCTCACCAGCGCCCCACCGACTCTCGAGGAGCTCTTCCTGCGCCACTACGGCGACGAGCTGGCCACCCTCGCCGGCAACGGGAACGGCAACGCCAAGCCCGACGGCGCCGCGCGCAGGCGCCGCGGGGGCGCAGAGGCCTCGCGATGAACCGGACCGCCACGCAACCGTTCACCGGTGCCTGGCGGCTGGTCAGGCTGGCCCTGCGCCGGGACCGCATCATCCTGCCGGTGTGGATCGTCGCCATCAGCGGGCTGGCCGGTGCCGTGCTCGCCAGCTACTCCGGCACGTACACGAACGAGGCCGAGCGGGCGGACGCCGCCGCGTTCGGCGCGAGCAACCCCTTGACGCGCGTGTTCGACGGGCCTGCCTCAGGGACCAGCCTCGGGGCGATGGCCCTGGTCGAGGCGTTCAAAGTGCTCGCCATCCTGACCGCCCTGATGAGCGCCCAGGCCGTCATCCGGCACACCCGGGCGGACGAGGAGACCGGGCGCGCCGAGCTGCTCGGCTCCGCCGTCGTCGGACGCCACGCACGGTTGACCGCGGCGCTGGTCGTCACCCTCGGCGCCAACCTCGTGCTGGGTGTCGCGGTGGCGGGCTTGCTCGTCGCCAACGACCTACCGGTGGCCGGCTCGTTCGCCGCGGGCATGGCCGCCGCCGGGATGGGCTGGGTGTTCGCGGGGATCGCGGCGATCGGCGCGCAGGTCCTCAGCACGACGCGCGGGGCCAACGCGGCCGCCGCGGCCGCCCTGGCGATCGCATTCGTGATCCGCGCCGTCGGCGACCTTCTCGGTCACGTCGGGGACAGCGGGGTCGTCCTGATCAGCGCCTGGCCGTCCTGGGTCTCCCCGCTGGGCTGGGGTCAGCAGGTGCGCCCCTACTACCAGGACAACTGGTGGATCGCCGGGCTGTTCGCCGGGCTCACGGCACTCCTGGTCGTCGGGGCGTTCCGGCTCACCAGCCTGCGGGACGTCGGGTCCGGCATGGTGCCGCCGCGCCCCGGTCCGGCCCACGCCGGGCGCGGGCTGCGCTCGACGCTCGGGCTCGCGTGGCGGCTGCAGCGCGGCGTCCTGCTGGTCTGGGCCATCGGCCTGGTCGGCCTCGGGGCCGCGTTCGGCGCGGTCGGCAAGAGCGCCGAGGACCTGTTGACCGACAACGCCCAGGTGGCGCAGATGTTCGCCCGGCTCTCCCCCGGCGCCGACGTCATCGACGTCTACTTCACGGTGCTGATGGCCATCGTCGGCACCGCGGCCGCCGGGTACACCGTTCAGGCGCTCCTGCGGATGCGCGCCGAGGAGGACACCGGGCGCCTCGAGCCGGTCCTGGCCACACCCGTGGGGCGGCACCAGTGGTTGGCGAGTCACGCGATCATCGCGGCAGGTGGGACGACGGCGATCCTCGCGCTCGCCGGCCTCGCTGGCGGGCTGGTCTACGGCGGGATGACCGGCGAGTGGGCGGCGAGCACCCGCGACGTGCTCGCAGCGGCCCTGGTTCAGGCACCGGCCGCGCTCGCCCTTGGCGCGCTCGTGCTCGCCCTGTTCGGCCTGCTGCCCCGGGAGTCGGGTCCGCTGGCCTGGGCGGCGTTGGCCGCCGCACTGGTGATGGGTCAGCTGGGAGCCATGCTCGACCTGCCGCAGTGGCTGCTGGACGTCTCGCCGTTCACGCACGTGCCGCGGGTGCCGGCGGAGGCGTTCTCGGTCACGCCGGTGATCTGGCTGCTGCTGGCGGCGGTCGCCCTCGGCGCGGTCGGGTTCGCGGCCTTCCGCCGCAGGGACCTGGCGATCGGGGCCTGAGCCTCAGCGCCGCGGAGGTCCGCTGCTCGCCCGCACCATGAGGCTCGGCGCGATCAGCCCGGAGTCGACGCACTCCCCCGCGATCGCTCCGAGCAGGAGCTCCATGCAGCGCCGGCCAAGGGCACCGAACTCCTGACGCACGGTGGTCAGCGGAGGGAAGAAGTGCGCCGACCCGTCGACGTCGTCGAAGCCCACCACCGACACGTCCGTCGGCACCCGGAGTCCCGCCTCGGCGAACGCGCGCAGCAGGCCGAGGGCCAGCTGGTCGTTCGCCGCGAACACCGCGGTGGGCAGCTCTCCGGCCGCCAGCTCCCGCCCGACGTCGTAGCCCCGCTGGGCCGACCAGTCACCCGGGATCGGTTCGCCCGCCCGGATGCCCACCGCGGCCAGCTCGTCCCGCCAGCCCTCGATGCGCCATCGGGCGTCCAGCCAGTCCACCGGCCCGGCCAGGTGCACGACGTCGCGGTGCCCCAGCTCGAGCAGGTGCCGCACCGCCAGTCGGCCGCCCGCGTACTGGTCGACCGCGACGCTGTGCAGCGGCCCCGGCAGGTTCTTGGGGCCGACCATGACGATCGGCACCGGCTCGTCGAAGGCCTGGACCGCCACCACCGCGTCGTCGTGGGCTGCGATCACCACGACACCGTCGACGCCCTGGGACATGAAGTGCTCCAGGACCGTGCTGACCTGATCGGCCCCCCAGGTGAGCACGGTGGCCACGCTCACGAACAGGCCCGCGTCACGCGCCGCGTGCTCCAGGGCGATCAGCGTGCTGGTCGGTCCGAACAGGGCGGAGCCGGAGGTGACGACGCCGATCGTCCCGGTGCGCCGGGTGACCAGCGCCCTGGCGGCGGAGTTGCGCCGGTAGCCGAGCTGGGCGATCGCGTCGAGCACCCGCTGCCTGGTCTCCGGACGCACCCGAGGATGGTCGTTGAGCACCCGCGAGACCGTCTGGTGGGAGACCCCGGCAAGCGCCGCGACGTCGTGCATGCCCGGTGGGCGCGCTGCGTTCACCTCTCCGGCTCTCTCCCGTCGGCCTCGGCGGCCAGCTCACGCGACCGGTCGCGTGCCGCGGTCGCCGCGGCCATCATCGCGGCGCGCACGCCGTGGGCATCCAGCACCTGGAGCGCCGCGACGGTTGTGCCACCGGGCGAGGACACCCGCTCACGCAGCACCACCGGATGCTCGCCGGTCTCGGTGAGCAGGGCAGCCGCGCCGCGGAACGTTGCGACCGCCAGCTCCAGCGCCTGCCCACGGGGCAGCCCCAGCAGCACGCCCGCCTCGGCGAGCGCGTCGACCAGGTAGAAGACGTAGGCCGGGCCCGAGCCGCTGATCGCGGTCACCGCGTCCAGGTGGGACTCCGGCACGTTCAGCAGCACACCGGTGGCCTCCAGCAGGTCGCCCGCGCGGGCAAGGTGCCGGGCCGTCGCGGCCGACCCACCGCTCATCGCACCGGCTCCGGCGCCGATCACGGCCGGGGTGTTGGGCATCACCCGGATGACCGGCGTGCCCGCCGGGAGGCGGGCCTCGTAGAAGGCCAGTGGCAGCCCGGCGGCCACCGTCACCACCAGTACACCGTCGGCGAGGACCGGACCGATCTCGGCCAGCACCCCCGCGACGTCCTGCGGCTTGACGGCCACCACGACGACGTCGGCCCCGGCCACCGCCTCGGCGGCAGCCGCGGTGGTCCGCACACCGTGCGTCGCGGCGAGCGCCTGCGCCCGGGCACCGGCCTTCTCGGCAACGATGACGGCGTCGGCGGCGAGCCCGAACCGCAGCACGGCGACGACGAGGGCCTCGCCCATCACGCCACCACCCAGGACGGCGACCCGCCCGGCGTGCCACATCACGGCCTCCGAGGTCACAACGGGAATGCGGCGTACACGTCGCGCAGGTCCTTGGCCAATCCGTCGATCTGGAGCAGGACGGTCGTGTTGGTCCACCAGATCGACCCCGTGCCGTCCGCGCGCTGCACGAACAGGTAGCGGCCCACCTGCTGACCGTCCACCTCGACCGTGCCCTGCTCCGGCTCGGGGACGGGTTCGGCGGTGGCAGCGGCCGTCGCCGCGTCCGTCGTCTCCTCTGCGGGCGGCGCCGCGGCGTCTGCGGCCGGCTGAGCCTGGGCGGCGAGCACGCCATCGAATGCGGTCTCGGCACTCGCAGCGTCGCGCCACTGCCCGGCGTAGAGCACCAGGTTCTGGGTGCCGTCGGTGTACGTCAGCTGGTAGTCCTCCAGCGCCCCCGCGATCAGCAGGGGCTCGTACTCGACGAACTCGGCCAGCGCGTACGCGCGGACCGTCAACGGCAGCGACTGCAGGAAGGCACTCCCGCCCTCTCGAACGACGGGCTCGACGGTCGGCGTCGGCACCGCGAGGGTGACCGTCTCGGGGTTCAGCACCTCCGCCTGGGGCTCCGAGCGGTTCGCCAGCGCCAGGACGACCGCAACGATCGCACCGACGACGACCAGGCCGATCACGATCAGGAGCCACAGCGGCGGACGCCGGCGACCGGGCTTCCCACCGCGCTGTGCCACCTTCGGGAGGTCGGGACCCCCCGGGGCGCCATGCTCGTCGCGGGGGCCGGCACCCGACCCGAAGCCCTGTCCGGACCCGGTAGCGAACCCGGCACCGGCGTCCGGCGGGGTGCTGGGTCCGGTGCTCGGTCCGGTACTCGGTCCCGTGCCCGTTCCCGACGGTCCCGCTGCCGGCCCTCCGTTGGTCTGGTCGAACGGCCAGCGGCCGCCCCCGTCCCCCGTGCTGTTCGCCATACGTCCTCCCGGCGCGCGTCCTTCGGTCAGCCTAGGGCCTGCCGCGGGCGGCGGCCGTCGGGCACCCGCCTTGGCGCGTCCTACCGGACTCGCACGGGGCCGACCTCAGGGCGTCCGACGATGCAGGGTCAGCGACCCCAGCACCAGGGCGCCGACGATGAAGACCACGATGGCGCCGACGGCACCCTGGACGCCGGCGAAGTCCGCCCCCGCCGCGAGCTGCTGCTGGGACTCCATGCCGTAGGTCAGGGGCATCGCGCGGGAGATCCACTCCAGCACCATGGGCATCTCGTCACGCGGCATCAGCAGCCCGCCGATAAGGATCTGCGGGTAGATGACCACAGGCATCATCTGCACGGCCTGGAACTCCGTCCTCGCCAACGACGACGCGGCGAGGCCGAGCACGGCGCCGAGGACGGCATTCAGCACAGCGACCACGACCACGAGCCACAGCTCCCCCCGGATGTCCATGCCGAGCACCCACACCGCGAACCCGGTGAGCACGAGGGCCTGCAGCGTGGCGAAGGCCGTGAAGGCGATCGCGTACCCGAGCACGAAGTCGCCGCGCCGGATCGGTGTGGACATCAGCCGTTCGAGGGTGCCGGACTGCCGTTCGCGCAGGGTCGCGACGCTGGTCACCAGGAACATGAGAAACAGCGGGAGGATTCCGAGCAGCAACGGGCCGAAGTGGTCGACGACCGGTGTGCCCTCGAACATCCAGGCGATGATCCCCATCAGGAGGCAGGGGACGATCAGCAAGATCGCGATGGTCCGGCGGTCGTGCCGGATCTGCTCCAGCACGCGCAGCGCGGTGGCGAGCGTCAGTCGGGGGTTCATCGCGCCGCCTCCTCGTTCTCGGCCCGGTCGTCGGCGTTCGCCCGGTCGACCAGGTGCAGGAAGGCTGCTTCGACGGTGGGCGCCCCGGTCGCCTCGAGCAGGAGCTCGAGCGCGGAGTCGGCGAGCACCCGGCCCTCGCGCATCAGGACCAGGCGGTCGCACCGCTGGGCCTCGTCCATCACGTGGCTGGACACCAGCAGGGCGAGGCCTCGTTCGGCAAGGCGGTGGAACAACGCCCATAGGTCGCGCCGGAGCACCGGGTCCAGACCGACGGTCGGTTCGTCGAGGATGAGCAGCTCGGGCGTGCCGAGGAGGGCGACGGCGAGGGAGACCCGCGAGCGCTCGCCCCCGGATAGGACGCCCACGCGGCGGTCGGCGAGCCGGGTGAGGTCGACGTCGTCCAGCGACCGCTTCACGTCACCGTTCGCGGCACCGAGGAGGCGGGCGAAGTAGCGCAGGTTCTCGACGACGCTCAGGTCCCGGTACACGCTCGGCTCCTGTGTGACGTAGCCGACGCGGTCCCTCAGCCTCGGGTGCCCGGCCGGCCGGCCGAGCACCTCGACCGTCCCGGTGACGTGCTGCTGGACGCCGACGATGGCGCGCATCACCGTGGTCTTGCCGCTCCCGCTGGGTCCGAGCAGACCGACCAGCTCCCCGGGCTCGACCCGCATGTCGACACCGCGGATCACCGGGACACCACCGCGGACGATGTGCAGCCCTTTGATCCGAATCGCCGGCTGTCCGCTGTTCCTCATGTGAGGAATATAACGTCGGGCGTCGCCGAGGGGAAGGACCTTCGGCCCTCGGACCTCACGAGCTCTCCTGCCCCGGGGCACGGGAGAGCCGCGGGTCGTCCGACTGGCCGTCCGGAAGCTCCATGAACGGGTCGAGATACCGCTGGATCACCGGGCCGACCCGCCTGGCCAGCTCGTCGACGGGCGTGGAGGCCAGCGGTTCCAGTCGTAGCCCGTACCGAACCATCATGAGGCCGGCCAGCTGCGAGCCGACGAGGTCCATCCGCAGCTGCACGTCCGGCCCGTCGAGCCGCTTCGCCACCCGCGCGTAGACCTCCTGCGTGAGGTAGTCCCGGATGCCGTCGACACCATGACCCGAGACACCTGCCGCGAAGATCAGCCGGAATCGCTCGCTGCCCCCGGGAACCTCCCAGATGCCGAGCACCGCCGCAACCAACCGGGTGCCGAACCCCTCGACCGGTCCGGCCGCCACCGCCTCGGCGATGCGCACCGGGTTGACCTGGGTGCGCATCAGGCTGGTGGAGAACAGCTCGGCCTTGCCACCCTCGAACCAGTACCGGACCAGTGCCGGGTCGACCCCGGCCCGTCGGGCGATCCCGCGCAGGCTCGCAGCGTCGTAGCCACGTTCGGCGAACTCCTCCCGGGCCGCGACCAGGACCTGCTCACGGGTGTCCTCGCCCTTGGCTCGGCGGCCCCGTGGGCGGAGTGGCGCCGACCCGACCTCCGGCTGCTCGGGCATACCCGCAGCGTAGAGCGCGCGACGACGGCGGGGCGGCCGGTGCGCCGAACACCCCGTGTCGCATCTCGCCGCTACCGTCCGGACCATGTCCACCATCACCACCCGGACCACCCGGACCACCCGACCGGTGTCCGGCCCGCGACCGGCGCGCCCCGGCTTCACCTGTACCGAGTGCGGCTGGACCGCGAGCAAGTGGGCGGGACGCTGCGGTGAGTGCCAGGCCTGGGGAACGGTCGTCGAGGAGACCGGGCCGGTGGCCGGCCCGCGCACCGTCGCGACCGCCCCGCAGCGCGGCCCGGCCCGGTCGATCACGAGCATCGACGTCGAGAACGCCCGGGCTCGGCCAACCGGCGTCGGCGAGCTGGACCGGGTGCTCGGCGGTGGGTTGGTTCCGGGCGCCGTCGTGCTCCTCGCCGGCGAGCCGGGGGTCGGCAAGTCGACCCTGCTGCTGGACGTGGCCAGCCGCATTGCGGAGTCCGCGACCGTCCTCTACGTCACCGGCGAGGAGTCAGCCGGCCAGGTACGCCTGCGTGCCGAACGCATCGGGGCACTCGCGCCCGGGCTGATGCTGGCCGCGGAGAGCGACCTCGGCGCCGTCCTTGGCCACCTCGCGTCGTGCAACCCCGCGCTGCTCGTCGTCGACTCGGTGCAGGCGATCGCCTCCGCACAGGTCGAGGGCGCGCCCGGTGGGGTCAGCCAGATCCGGGAGGTGGCCGCCGCGCTGATCGCCGCAGCGAAGGAGCGTGACATCCCGGCACTGCTGATCGGGCACGTCACCAAGGACGGCAGCGTGGCCGGCCCGCGCACGCTCGAGCACCTGGTGGACGTCGTCTGCCAGGTGGAGGGCGATCGGCACTCCCGGCTCCGGCTGATCCGCGCCACCAAGAACCGGTACGGCCCCACCGACGAGGTGGGCTGCTTCGACCTCACGGACACCGGGGTCCTGGAGCTGCCCGACCCCAGCGGGCTCTTCCTGTCCACCACGACGCACGACGTGCCCGGCACCTGTGTGACGGTGACGCTCGAGGGCCGCCGGCCGCTGGCCGCGGAGATCCAGGCGCTGGTGGCACCGACCATGCTGAGCAACCCCCGGCGTACCACCAGCGGGGTGGACTCCAGCCGCCTGACGATGGTGCTGGCCGTCCTGCAGCGCCGGGGCGGCCTCCTGCTCGCGGACAAGGACGTCTACGCCTCGACCGTCGGCGGTGCTCGGGTGGTCGAGCCGGCCGCCGACCTGACCCTCGCCCTTGCCATCGCGGGCTCCGCCGACGACGTCGCCGCCACCAGTCACCTGGTCGCGTTCGGCGAGGTGGGCCTGGCCGGCGAGGTGCGCGGCGTCCTCGGCCTACCGCGCCGGCTGGCCGAGGCTCGCCGGCTCGGCTTCACCACCGCCGTTGTGCCAGCGGACGCAGTCGCCCCGCGGGACGTCCCGGACGGTCTCACCGTGCTGGAGGCGCGCGACGTCACGCAAGCGGTCCATCTGGCCCGCGGGCAGGCCGGACGCGACATCACCCGACCGATCGACCCGTCCCGCTGACGGCTCGCGTACCCTTTCCCCCGTGGTCACCACCGAGCGCTCTGCCGAGGAGACGCTGCGCTCCACCCTCGCCGCTGTCGCGCCCGGCACCGAGCTCCGCGACGGGCTCGAACGGATCCTGCGCGGCCGGACCGGCGCGCTCATCGTGCTGGGTCACGACCGGGTGGTCGACTCGATGTGCTCCGGTGGGTTCATCCTGAACGTGGAGTTCTCCGCCACCCGGCTGCGCGAGCTGGCCAAGATGGACGGCGCCGTGATCGTGGACAAGGACGCCACCCGGATCGTGCGGGCGGCCGTACAGCTGCTGCCGGACCCCACAATCGAGACCACCGAGTCGGGCACGCGGCACCGCACCGCCGAGCGGGTGGCCAAGCAGTCCGGCTTCCCGGTGATCTCGGTCAGCCAGTCGATGCGGATCGCCGCGCTCTACGTCGGGGGCTCCCGGTACGTGCTCGAGGAGTCCGACGCCATCCTGTCCCGCGCCAACCAGGCGCTGGCGACCCTCGAGCGCTACAAGTCCCGGCTGGACGAGGTCAGCGGCACGCTGTCCGCGCTGGAGATCGAGGACCTGGTGACCGTGCGGGACGTCGCAGCGGTGGTCCAGCGCCTGGAGATGGTGCGCAGGATCTCCGAGGAGATCGACGGCTACGTCGTCGAGCTCGGCACCGACGGCCGGCTGATGACCCTGCAGCTCGACGAGCTGGTCGGCGGCATCGGATCCGACCGTGCGCTGGTGATCCGCGACTACGTCGACCCGGGTCGTGGCGGGCGGCACCACAACAAGGTCCAGGCAGCACTGTCCGCGCTGGACGCCACCGAGCTGCTCGACCTGGCCCACATCGCGCGGATCCTCGGACTGGTCGGGCCGGACGACTCGATGGACGGCGCCGTCGCGCCACGCGGCTTCCGGCTGCTGTCGCGCATCCCCCGGTTGCCGGGTGCGATCGTCGACCGCCTGGTCGGCCACTTCGGCGGCCTGCAGAAGCTGCTCGCTGCCGGCATCGACGAGCTGATGGCCGTCGACGGGGTGGGCGAGCAGCGGGCCCGGGCCGTCCGCGAGGGCTTGTCCCGGCTGGCCGAGTCGAGCATCCTCGACCGGTACGTCTGAGCGACGGCCTCCTCGCTCAGTGGTGGGCGCAGGTTCTCGGCTGGCTCGTCGAGGACGAGAGCGACCCGGACGAGATCTGGATCGAGTCGCCCGACGGCGGACAGCCCGGCATCCTCTTCCTACGCGTCGCCGACGCCAAGGTGGTCAAGAACCGCCTGCACCTTGACCTGCGGCCGGCCGACAGCTCCGACCAGGAGTCCGAGTTCGCCCGCCTGCTCGCCCTCGGCGCGACGAGCGTCGACATCGGCCAGGGCGAGGTGCCCTGGCACGTGCTGGCGGACCCGGAGGGCAACGAGTTCTGCCTGCTGCGCAGCACCCCGGCGCAGCTCGCCGCCATGGAGTCCCAGGGCTGACGTCAGCCGAGGTCGAAGACCGCCGGCTCGCTCGCCGCCCCGACCAGCTTGGCGACCACCCGGTACGTGCCGGGTCGCGGGTCCGGGAGCCCCTCGGTGCAGCCCGCGGCGGAGCGGATCCGCGGCCAGGTCACCGACACCGGGTCGTCCGAGCCGCCGGCCGGGAGCAGCAGCACCCGCTCCGCAGCGTCGGCGGCGACGCAGTCGAGGGACGACCAGACCCGGTCCGAACCCGAGGTCACCAGCAGCTCGCGGTTCGCCTCGCCGGCGTCGACCGCACAGCTGGAGTCGCTCGTGTTGGTGATGGTCGTGGTGAACACCGGCTGACTGCCGGCCGGGTGGGCGCGGGTGTCCGTCGTGACGATCAGCGTCAGGTCCGCGGCCGTGCAGGTGCGAGCGGCCGGCGCGTCGGTGGCGGGCGTGTCCTGGGTCACGTCGTCGGCCGCGGCATCGCCCTGGGTCGTGCCCTCGGCGTCGCCGTTCCCACCACCCAGCCGCGAGATCAGCGACCAGATCAGCACCACGACCAGGATCAGCCCACCGAGCACCAGGAGGCGGCGGATCCAGTAGACCTGGGCCGGCTCCGGCCCCGCGGGCCGTAGGACGGTGCTCATCGGCGACTCCTTCCGCTTCCACGGTACGTCGACACGGTGCCCTCCCCCGGTAGCCGCGCCGCAGGTCGATCCAGCCGCGCGACGCGCGCCATGAGGCAGGATCGGACGGTGCACCCGCTCGTCCGCCCGGTTCTCGCCTGGTACGCCGACCAGGCCCGCGACCTGCCGTGGCGCGCCGCCGACCGGACCCCGTGGGGTGTGCTGGTCAGCGAGGTGATGCTCCAGCAGACGCCGGTCGCGCGCGTGCAGCCGGTGTGGCGGGAATGGCTCAAGCGATGGCCGACGCCGACGCACCTGGCCGCAGCGCCGACGTCGGACCTGCTGCGCGCCTGGGGCCGACTGGGCTACCCCCGCCGGGCCCTGCGGCTGCAGGAGGCGGCCCGCGCCGTCGTCGAGCGTCACGGCGGCGAGCTGCCCACGACAGAGGCCGAGCTCAGGGCGCTGCCGGGCGTCGGCGCGTACACCGCTGCCGCGGTCGTGGCGTTCGCGCACGGGCGGCGCGCGGTCGTGCTGGACACCAACGTCCGGCGGGTGCTGAGCCGCGCCCTGGCCGGCAAGGCCCTGCCGCCCGTGCGCACCATGGCCGAGGAGACCCGCCGCGCGGACGCCGTCGTGCCCGCCGACGACGACCGAGCCGCACGCTGGAACATTGCCGCGATGGAGCTCGGCGCGCTGGTCTGCACCGCCCGCGCCCCGCGGTGCGATCGCTGCCCGGTGGCGGACCGGTGCGCCTGGAACCTGGCGGGCCAGCCTACCCCGACGACGCCGCGGCGCAGCCAGACCTGGACCGGCACGGACCGCCAGGCACGCGGGCGCCTCATGGCGGTGCTGCGCGCCACCCCCGGGCCGGTCCCCGAGCCGGAGCTCACCGACGCCTGGGGCGACCCGGTCCAGCGGGCCCGCGCGCTGGCATCCCCTGTCGCCGACGGCCTGGCCGTGCCAGCGGGCACCCCCGTCCCGTCCTACGGGTTGCCCGGATGAACGCGCGAGGCGTCGTGGTGCCGCCGGCCTTCGGGGCGCGAGCGAGCCGCAGCGCGTCGTGGGCGACCTGGCTCGAGGGCCTTCCTCGCCTGGTCGGGGACATCCTGGCGGAGTGGGAGCTGGAGCCGGACGGCGCGACACTGCACGGCGAGTGCGCCCTGGTGGTCCCGGTGCGCACGGCCGAGGCCCGCGCGGCCGCGCTCAAGGTCTCCTGGCCGCACTGGGAGGCCGAGACCGAGCACGTTGCGCTGCAGCGCTGGCACGGCGACGGCGCCGTCGAGCTGCTGCGGGCCGGCCCCCATCGCTTCGCCCTGCTGCTGGAACGCGTCAGCACCACCGATCTGACCACGATCCCGATCGACGACGCGACCACCGTGATCGCCCGGGCCTACCGCCGACTGCACGTGCCGGCCCCGCCCCAGCTGCGCACCCTGTCATCGTGCGTGCGGGACTGGAGCCGGCGGCTCACCGCGCTGCCCCGGGACGCCCCGGTGCCCCGCCGGTTCGTCGAGCAGGCCGCGGGCCTCGGCCGGACCCTCGCCGACGACCCGGCGACCGACGGCGCCCTGATCCACACCGACCTGCACTACTCGAACGTGCTGGCGGCCGAGCGCGAGCCGTGGCTGGTGATCGACCCCAGGCCGCTGTCCGGGGACCCTGCCTTCGAGGTCGCCCCGCTGCTGTGGAACCGGTGGGACGAGGCCGTGGCCACCGGGGACCTGCGGACTGCGCTCCGTCGGCGCCTCGACCTGGTCGCGGAGGTCGCCGGCCTTGACCGGGACCGGGCCCGCGACTGGGCGATCGTGCGCCTGATGAACAACGCCCTGTGGGAGATCGAGGAGGCGGCAGGGCGTCCCGGCGGCCTGAGCGACGCCGGCCGCGAGTGGCTGACCACCTCGGTCACCGCGGTCAAGGCCGTGCAGGACTGAGCACAGCCTTCCGGGGCGGCGGTCTTGCATCCGCTACTATTGGCAGCGCACTACCGATAGTATCTGCACTTGGAGGCTGCTCATGTCTACCGCCGCATACCTGCCCCGGCTTGTCGACAGCCAACTCGCCCGTGGGCTCCGGTCCGCAGGCGCCGTGCTCCTTGAGGGCCCAAAGGCGTGCGGCAAGACGTCCACCGCCAAGCAGCGGGCCGCGAGCGCGGTGCGCTTGGACGCGTCCCCACGGATGCGGACCGCCGGGCTCGCCGACCCGAACCTCCTCCTGAACGGCTACACCCCCCGACTCATCGACGAGTGGCAGCTCGTGCCTGATGTGTGGAACGCCGTCCGCGCCGCAATTGACGACCGCAGCCGGGACGGTCAGTTCATCCTCACCGGGTCCGCGACCCCAGCCGAGGACATCACCCGGCACACGGGAGCGATGCGCATCGCCCGGGTCCGCATGCACCCCATGTCTCTCTACGAGACGAAGAACAGCACCGGGGCAGCCTCCCTGAACGGCCTGCTCCGGGGAGCGCGCCCGTCCTCCGCCGGCACCGACGTGGACCTGATGGGTGTTGCGGAGCTGCTGTGCCGGGGCGGGTGGCCGTCGAACCTGCGCCGCGATCTCGGCGATGCGATGAACGCGAACCGGGACTACCTGTCAACGATCGCCGCCGCTGACATCATCACCCTCGACGGGGTTCGCCGTGACCCACGCAAGGTCAGCGCGTTGCTGTTCGCCCTGGCCCGCAGCGCGGGCACGTACGTCGCGAACCGCACGCTGCAGACGGGCTCCGCGGGGTACGGGGAGTCGATGGCCCCCAAGACGCTCGACTCCTACCTGGACGCTCTCGCACGCCTGTGGATCCTTGTGGAGCAGCCGGCCTGGGGCCAGCACCTGCGGTCCGCCGCGCAGGTCCGACGCAGCCCGAAGCGGCACCTCGTCGACCCGTCCCTCGCCGCGGCGGCGATGGGCGCCACCCCGAAGTCGTTGATCGCCGACCCGGAGGCATTCGGGCAGCTGTTCGAGTCGTTGGTCTTCCGTGACCTTTCCGTGTACGGCCAGGCGAACGACGCGCGAGTCTTCGCCTACCAGGACAACCGAGGCGCTGAGATCGACGCCGTCGTGGTCAAGGACGACATCTGGGCAGGCATCGAGGTGAAGCTCTCCGCCAACCGGGTCGTCGTCGACCGCGCGGCCGAGAAGTTGCAGCAGATCGCCAAGCAGATGCGCACGGCTCCGATCGCGCTGATCGTGGTCACGGCAACCGGCTCGTCCTACCGGCGCCCTGATGGGGTGAACGTCGTCTCCCTGCTCGACCTCGGGCCGTGAGTGCCCCCGCCGGGCACCCTCCTCGTACGCCCTCTGGTCGCCTATGGCACGAGACCGTTGTCGATCGCGTCCTGGCACACCGGAGTCGCGCGAGGCTCGGGGAGGACCGCGGGCGCAGCGGATCTCATGTTCGAACTGCCGACACCCGCTTTTCGAGAGCGGCGCGTCGCGGTCCGCGGCTGCAGCCGGGTGTGGGCCCGATCGTCACAGCTCCAGCAGCATCCTCGTGTTGCCAAGAGTGTTCGGCTTGACGTGCGCCAGCTCGAGGAACTCGGCGACGCCGTCGTCGTGCGAGCGCAACAGCTCGGCGAACACGTCCGGGTCGACCGGCGTCCCGTCGATCGTCCGGAACCCGTGGTGGGAGAAGAAGTCCACCTCGAAGGTCAGGCAGAACACCCGCCACAGGCCGAACTCCCGGGCGCGTTCCAGCAGCGCTGTCAGCAGGGCGTGCCCGACGCCGCGTCGCCGCCGGTCCGGGTGCACGGCCAGTGTGCGCACCTCGCCGAGGTCGGACCACATCACGTGCAGGGCGCCGCAGCCGATCACCTCACCGATGTCGTCCGCGGCCACATGGAACTCCTGCACCGCCTCGAAGTACCCGACGAGCTCCTTGGCGAGCAGGATCCGCTCGGCCGCGTACGGCTGGACGAGGTCGCGGATGGCCGGGACGTCCCGCGGCATCGCGGGGCGGACGGTGAGGGTGGTCGACGGCTCGGTCACGCCAACACCGTAGTGCCGGGCCGCGTCGCCCCCGGCCCACCCGCCCGCGCTGTCCGCCCCACCCTGCCAGGATGGGCGCATGCGGATCACGGTGACCGGGGCGTACGGCAAGGCAGGCCGCGCGGTGGTGGCGGACCTGCTCGAGCACGGCCACCAGGTGGTGCCGACCGACCTCGTCGGCGCTCCCGGTGCCGAGGCCGGGCTCGGTGCCGACCTGGTGATCGCGGACCTGACCGACTACGGGCAGGCGGTCGAGGTGCTCGCGGGGAGCGACGCCGTCGTGCACCTGGGGAACATCCCGGCACCGGGCAGGACCACCGAGCCCGAGACCCTGCGCATCAACACCACCATCAACTCCAACGTCTTCCTCGCGGCCGCCCGGCTGGCCCTCGGCAAGGTCGTGTGGGCCTCGAGCGAGACGACCCTCGGGCTGCCGTTCGATGTCCCGCCCCGGTACGCCCCGGTGGATGAGGCGCACTTCCCGCTACCCACCTCGACCTACGCCCTGTCCAAGGTGCTCGGCGAGGAGACCGCCCGGCACGTCGCCGAGTGGTCGGGGGTCCCGTTCGTCGGCCTGCGGATCTCCAACATCCACCGGCCCCAGGACTACGCGGGCGTCCCGGCGTACTGGTCCGACGTCGCCAGCCGGCGCTGGAACCTGTGGGGGTACGTTGACGTGCGCGACGTCGCGCAGGCGTGCCGACTCGGGGTGGAGGTCGCCACGACCGGCTCGCAGAACGTGATCGTCGCCGCCGCGGACACGATCATGAACACCCCCTCGCGTGAGCTGCTCGCCCGGGTGTTCCCGGGGGTGCCGCTGACCAGGGAGATCGGGGAGTTCGAGACCCTGCTGGCCATCGATGCGGCGCGCGACCTGCTGGGCTACGCCCCCGGGCACACCTGGCGCGACCACGTGGCCGGCTGAGCCCTGCCGTGAGCGGCGTCGCGACGGCACTGGGCACCATGGCGGCGATCGTCGTCCTCGGCTGGCTGCTCGGTCAGTACCGGGTGCTCGGCGAGAACGCCGCCCCGGTGCTGGCCCGGACCACCTTCACGGTCGCGATCCCGGCGCTCCTGGTGGTGACGATCGCGCACGCCGACCTGCACCTGCTGCTCTCCCGGGTGGCCGTCGTCACGGCGGCGAGCACCACTGCGGTGGTCGTGATCGCGGTCGCCGTGCTCCGGGGGGTGTGGCGGCTCGGCATCGGCGACGCCACCGTTGCGACGCTCGCGGCGTCGTACCTGAATGCGGCCCACCTTGGCATCCCGATCGCGATGTACGTGGTCGGTGACGCGGTGGCCGTCGTGCCCACCCTGCTGTTCCAGCTGCTCGTGCTGGCACCGGTGGCGTTCGCGCTCCTTGACCAGGCGCACCTCACGGAGCCGCCGACACCCGACGCGGCCTGGCCGCAGGCCGGTGCCGTCCGCCGCGCCGGCGTGCTGCTCCGCACGATCCGGAACCCGATCATCGTCGCGGCCCTGATCGGCGTCCTGCTCGCCGTGGCGCCGTGGCAGTTGCCCGAGGTCGTCTTCGAGCCGTTCCGGCTGGTCGGGGCGGCCGCGGCGCCGATGGCACTGGTCGCTTTCGGGATGTCCCTCGCGGTGCGCCGCCCGGCCGGCCGACGGTGGATCAGCCGTGAGCTGGGTCTGGTGATGGTGCTGCGAGCCGTCGTTCACCCGGTGCTGGCAGCGGTGGTCGGGCACGCCCTTGGCCTTGACCGGCCAGCCCTGCTCGCCGTCGTGACCATGGCGGCCCTCCCGACGGCGCAGAACGTGCTGGTCTACGCCCTGCAGTACGGCCGCGGCCAGGCCCTCGCGCGCGACGCCGGGCTGGCCACGACGCTGCTCACGATCCCGGTGATGCTGGTGATCGCCGCGACGCTCGGCTGAGCGCCTGCGCGGACGGCGCCCTCCACCCTGCTGATGTCACCGACCGGGCGGTCCTTGCAGCCGGGTCGCCGTGCCCTACCGGTCCACGCGCGCGCTGCCGCCACCAGCCAGCTTGAGCACCTCCGCCTTGGTCGCCATCGAGGTGTCGCCCGGCGTGGTCATGGCCAGGGCACCGTGCGCGGCCCCGTACTCCACGGCTGTCTGCAAGCTGGCGCCGTCGAGCAGGCCGTAGACCAGGCCGGAGGCGAACGAGTCACCGCCACCCACTCGGTCCAGGATCTCCATCCGCTCCCGGTGGGTGGCGCGCACGACGCCGCTCGGCCGCGACCAGGCGATGGCGCCCCAGTCGTTGACCGTTGCCGAGTGCACGGTGCGCAGCGTCGTCGCGATCACGGCGAGAGTCGGGTACGCCTCGGCGACCCGGTCGATCATCCCGGCGAACGCGTCGGCGTCCAGGTGGGAGAGGTTCTCGTCGACGCCCGGCACCTCGAAGCCGAGGGCGGCGGTGAAGTCCTCCTGGTTGCCGATCATCACGTCCACGTGCGACGCGATCATCCGGTTGACCTCCTGGGCCCGGTCCTGGCCGCCGACCGCCTGCCACAGGCTGGGCCGGTAGTTCAGGTCGTAGGAGACGACGGTCCCGTGCCGCCGGGCCGTGGTCACCGCCTCGACCACGATCTGCGGCGTCGTCTCGCTGAGCGCGGCGAAGATCCCGCCGGTGTGCAGCCAGCGCACCCCGAGCTCGCCGAACAGGTAGTCCCAGTCGACGTCGACCGGCGCCAGCTGCGAAGCGGCGGTGTGCCCCCGGTCGGAGACGCCGACGGCGCCGCGCACCCCGAAGCCACGCTCAGTGAAGTTCAGACCGTTGCGCACCACCCGGCCGACACCGTCGTACGGCACCCAGCGGATGAACGAGGTGCCCACGCCCCCCGCGAGGATGAGGCCCTCGATCAGGCGCCCGACCTCGTTGTCGGCGAGCGCGGAGACCACGGCGGTCCGCAGCCCGAACGCCCGGCGCAGCCCGCGCGCGACGTTGTACTCTCCGCCGCCCTCCCAGGCCCGGAACGAGCGGGCGGTGCGGATCCGGCCCTCCCCCGGGTCGAGGCGGAGCATCACCTCACCCAGCGCGACGGCGTCGTACCGGCACGTCCCGGCCGGGCGGATCCGGAGGATCTCGGCGGGGCTGTGCGTCTCTTCCTAGCCGGTCATCAGATCACCTGCTGGGCAAGGGCGACGGCCTGCGCCGTCAGCCGCCGGACCTCGTCGAAGTCGCCGGCCCGGATGCGGTCCCGCGGCACCATCCACGAACCGCCGACCGCAGCAACCGCGGGGATGCTGAGGTACTCGCCGAGGTCGTCCGGCCCGACTCCGCCGGTCGGCACGAAGGTCACGCCGCCGAAGGGCGCGGCGAGCGCCGCGATGGCCCGGGCGCCACCGGAGGCGCCGGCCGGGAAGAACTTCACGGTGGTCAGTCCCAGCTCCATCGCGGCCTGGATCTCGGTCGCCGTGACCGCACCGGGCAGCGGGAGGACCCCGTGCTCCCGGCAGCGCTCCACGACCGCCCGGCTCAAGCCCGGCGAGACCACGAACGTCGCTCCCGCGGCAACGGCCCGATCCACCTGGTCCGGGGTGAGGATGGTGCCGGCGCCGACCAGGATGTCGCCGCGGTCGGCCAGCACCCGGATGGCATCGGCGGCGGCGGCCGTGCGGAAGGTCACCTCGGCCACCGGGAGGCCGCCGTCGACCAGGGCGTCCCCGAGCCGCCCGGCGTCGGCCGCGTCGTCGAGGACCACCACTGGGACGAGGCGAGTGGCGCACAGGGTGTCGAGGGTGGTCATCGCGTGTTCCTTCCGCTGCGGTGCGGCATGAAACGGATTGGACCGGCTGCACCGCCGTTCATCGTGTCGTGCAGGACCGTCCAGAACAAGTCCTGATCGAGGCTGGAACGCGCCAATGTCTCGTTCGAGCCGTTGTCGCACTACCGTGGAACGTGGTGAGTTGCCCTTCGCGCCGATTCACACCCGTAGGAGGTCCGGATGGTCACGCTTCGCGACGTCGCCCAGGCGGCCGAGGTCTCCCCGGCCACCGCCTCCCGTGCGCTCTCCCACCCCGGCCGGGTGACGCCGGTCCGAAGGGCCCGGGTGGAACGCACCGCCAAGGAGCTCGGCTACCGCCCGGTGAGCACGATGCCCGCCCCGCGCCGGCTCGGCCTCGTGGTGCCGGACCTGCACAACCCCTACTTCTCCGGCGTCACCAAGGGCATCCAGCACCGGGTCCGGCTGGCCGGACTCTCCCTGCTGATCGCCGACTCCGACGAGGACCCGCACCTGGAGGTGGAGCTGGTCGAGCAGATGGCCCCCCAGGTGGACGCCATCGTGCTGTGCTCGCCCCGGATGCCGAGCCACATGCTGATCAGCCTGGTGATCGAACCGCCGATCGTGCTGATCGACCGGGAGGCTGCGGGCGTCCGGTCGGTCGTGGTGGACAACGCCAGCGGCATCCGTCAGGCGGTACGGCACCTGCACGCGCTCGGCCACCGGCAGATCGCCTACGCGGGCGGCCGACACGGCAGCTGGTCCGAGCGTGCGCGCGCGGCGGGCATCACGACCTCCGCGCGGGAGGTGGGCATCGAGGCGATCCACCTGGGGCACTTCCCGCCGACGTGCGCCGGCGGGGTCGCCGCGGCCGACCTGGTGGCTGCCAGCGGTGTCTCGGCGGTCGTGGCGCACAACGACCTGATGGCCGTCGGCATCTTGGACCGGCTGCGCCAGCGCGGCACCCTGGTCCCCGAGCAGGTCTGCGTCGTCGGGTTCGACGACGTCCCGGCAGCCACCTACGTCTCCCCCGCGCTCACCACGGTCCAGGTCCCGCTGCACCTGCTGGGCCGGATCGCCGTCGACCTGCTCATCTCCCCCGAGTCGGTGCCTGACGCCGTCCGCGGGACGTGCCGGATGCCGGTGTCTCTGGTGGTCCGGGGGTCGACCGGACCCGCGCCGCAGGCGCTGCGGCCCCAGCCGCAGAACCAGCCGCAGGCCAGGGCACCCGCGGCCGGCCTGCGCAACCTCTGACGTCCCACCGATCCCATCGAAGGAGATGCCGTGCCCGGCACCGACGCGTCCACGATCCGCACCGCCGAGGTCCTCGTCACCAGCCCGGGCCGCAACTTCGTCACGCTCCGCGTGGTCACGGCCGACGGCGTCGTCGGGCTCGGGGACGCGACCCTCAACGGGCGTGAGCTCGCGGTCGCCTCGTACCTGTCCGACCACGTGGTGCCGCTGCTGATCGGCCGGGACTCCCGCCGGATCGAGGACACCTGGCAGTTCCTCTACCGAAGCGCCTACTGGCGCCGGGGCCCGGTCGCCATGGCCGCGATCGCCGCCGTCGACATGGCGCTGTGGGACATCAAGGCGCGACTGGCCGGCATGCCCCTGTACCAGCTGCTCGGCGGGGCCTCGCGCATCGGGGTCATGGCCTACGGGCACGCGTCCGGCCGCGACCTGCCGGAGCTCTTCGACTCCATCCGGGCCCAGATGGCCGACGGCTTCCGCTCGATCCGGGTGCAGACCTCCGTCCCGGGCGTCGACAAGGTGTATGGCGTCGCCGCCCAGCCCTCCACCTCCGGGCGCTACGACTACGAGCCGGCCCAGCGCGCCCCGCTGCCGGCCGAGGAGGACTGGGACTCGGCCGCGTACCTGCGGCACATCCCCGGGGTGTTCGAGGCGGTGCGGGCCGAGTTCGGTCCGGAGCTGCCGCTGCTACACGACGCCCACCACCGGCTGACCCCCATCCAGGCGGCCCGGTTGGGCAAGGCGCTCGAGCCGTACGACCTGTTCTGGCTCGAGGACTGCACCCCCGCGGAGAACCAGGACGCGCTCCGCCTGGTCCGCACCCACACCACGACGCCGCTGGCCATCGGCGAGGTGTTCAACACCGTCTGGGACTACCAGACGCTCATCCGTGACCAGCTCATCGACTACGTGCGGTCCTCCGCCACGCACGCCGGGGGTATCACCGGGTTGCGTCGCATCCTCGACTTCGCGGCCCAGTACCAGATCAAGTCCGGCATCCACGGACCCACCGACGTCTCGCCGGTCGGCATGTCAGCGGCGCTGCACCTGGACCTGGCCATCCACAACTTCGGGATCCAGGAGTACATGATGCACAGCCCGGCCACCGACGAGGTGTTCGGCTCCTCGTTCACCTGGGCCGACGGGTACCTGCACCCGGGGGACGAGCCCGGTCTGGGCGTGACCTACGACGACGACGCCGCCGCACGCCACCCGTACCAGGCGGCCTACCTGCCGTTCAACCGGCTCAAGGACGGCACCGTCCATGACTGGTGAGACCCTGGCCGGCCAGCCTCCGGTCCACCCCGCCTGGCTGCCCGACGACGCCCTTGCCGCCCTCGGACGCAGGCGGGTCGCCGTCGTCGGGGACGGGCCGCTGGTGGCGACCGTGCGCGAGGAGGTCACCCGCGCGGTCGGCGCGCACGGGGGCGCCCTGACCGACGCTGTCGACGCGCCGGAGGGCGTGGATCTGCTGCTCGCGATCACTCCCTGGGCCATGAACGCGTACAGGTGGAAGGTCGGCTTCTTGATCTGACGGTGGGCGAGCAGCCCGAACCCGCCGTGGAAGATCGACGTGGGGACGCCCTCCTCCTCGAAGACGTCGCTCAACGTCCAGTAGGCGAAAGAGTCCACCGCTTCACCGCCACCGGCCAGCACGGGCGCGAGGTAGGCGGCGTTGTAGGCGGTGTCGTGCACCGGGTTGTCCGGACGGTACGAGCTGTTGAACTCGGTGATGTGCACGGGCAGGTCGGCCAGCGCCGTCCCGCGCAGGTGCTCCCGGGCCGCACCGAACTGGTCGAGCAGCACCTGAGGCGCGGCCAGGTCCTGGTAGGTCCCGAACGGCACGTGCTGGGCGGGACCGGAGCTGTAGGCGTGCCGGCTGACGAAGTCCACCGGGACGTCGCGGGCTGCCACGTACTCCGCGAACGGCGCCCACCACTCGTCGGCGCCCGGTGAGAGCGCCGGCCCGCCCACCTGGAGCGCGGCGTCGACGTCCTTGACCGCCCGAGCCGTCGCCTCGTAGAGCCGGAAGTACTCGTCCTGGTCGGCTCCCTGCCAGAAGATGCTCAGGTTGGGCTCGTTCCACACCTCGATCGGCCAGGTGAGCACCTCCGGCGCCCCGTACCTGTCGATCAGGTGGCGCAGGGTCGCCTGCACCAACCGCTGCCAGTCGGGGTAGGACCGCGGGGGGGTGACGTTGCCGCGCCACCAGAAGATCGTCTCGTCCCCGGAGGCCAGCGCGCTGGGCATGAGGCCGAGCTCCAGGAACGGGCGCAGACCGACGGCGAGGTAGGCGTCGATCACCTGGTCGAGGTACAGGAAGGCATGCCGCACCTGGGTGCGACCGTCCCGCTCGAACTCGCGGTAGATCCCCATGTCGTCGCTGAACATGCCGTGCCCACGCACGTGCTCGAAGCCGATGTCGCGCTGGGCGACGGCGAGCGCCTCGCCGTACCCCTGGCGCAGCGAGAGGTTCATCCGGCCGGTGCCGATGCACCGACGCCACGCCGGGGACAGGGCTCCGACCGGCGACTGCGGGACGACGGTACGCATCTTGTTCCTCCTGCCGGGCGCCTACCGGCCGGTGCCGTCGGCCGCGTACGGCTCGATGGCGGCCAGCTCGTCATCGGTGAGGGGGCCGGCGGCCAAGGCCGCGACGTTGTCCTCCAGCTGTCCGACGCTGCTGGCACCGACCAGCGCGGAGGTGACCCGCACGTCCCTCAGCAGCCAGGCGAGTGCGAGCTGAGCCAGCGTCTGCCCGCGCTGCTGGGCGATCTCGTTCAGGCCCCTTGCCCGTTCGAGATACGTCCGGCTGATGTTCTCCGCGTGCAGCCACTGACCATGGGTGGCCCGGGAGCCCGCCGGGACCTCGCCCGACAGGTACCGGGAGGTGAGCAGCCCCTGGGCGAGCGGGCTGAACACGATCATCCCGACACCGAGCTCGCCGACGGCGTCCAGCAGGGTCTCGGACTCCCCCTCACCGATCTGCTCGACGTGCCGGTTGAACATCGAGTAGCTGGGCTGGTGGATGAGCAGCGGGGTTCCCAGCTCGCGGAGCACCCGCACGGCCTCGCGGGTCTGCGACGGGGAGTAGTTGGACACCCCGGCGTACCGGGCCTTTCCGCTGGTCACGGCGGTGTGCAGAGCGCCCATCGTCTCCTCCATCGGCACGGTGGGGTCCGGCCGGTGGTGGTAGAAGATATCGACGTGGTCAAGGCCCGTCCGGGCCAGCGACTGGTCGAGCGATGACAGCAGGTACTTCCGGGAGCCACCGTCGCCGTACGGCCCGTTCCACATCCGGTAGCCGGCCTTCGTCGAGACGACCAGCTCGTCGCGGTACGGCCGCAGGTCGCGCGCGACGACGGCGCCGAAGCACTCCTCGGCCGCGCCGGGCGGCGGACCGTAGTTGTTCGCCAGGTCGATGTGCGTGATGCCCAGGTCGAACGCCCGCAGCAGGGTGGCCCGCTGGGTCTCGAAGCTGTGGGCGTGCCCGAAGTTGTGCCACAGCCCGAGCGACAGGGCCGGCAGGTCGAGGCCACTGCGGCCGGCCCGGCGGTAGGTCATCGAGTCGTAGCGCTCCGGCGCCGCGGTGTACGTCATGCCCGCAACAGTAACGGCGGACGCCACGTCGACCCGGCCGGTGGCGTGCGGGTGAGACACTCCCCCGGTGCTGCACGTGATGTTCCACGAACCACGGATCGCCGGGAACACCGGCAACGCGATCCGGATGTCCGCCGCGACGGGAGCGACCCTGCACCTGGTCGCGCCGCTGTTCGACCTCTCCGAGGCCAAGGTCCGCCGAGCCGGCCTCGACTACCACGACCTGGCGCACGTCGTCGTGCACGCGGACCTCTCGAATGCGCTGGACACCCTCCCGGATGCGCGCGTGATCGCGTTCACCACCCAGGGAACCGTGCGGTACACCGACGTGGCGTACCGCGACGGGGACGTCCTGCTGTTCGGTCCGGAGCCCACCGGCCTGGGCGACGACGTCCTGGCCAACCCCCGGATCACCCTGCAGGTGCGGATCCCGATGCTGGCCGGACGCCGGTCGCTGAACCTGGCCAACGCCGCCGCCATCGCCGGCTACGAGGCGTGGCGGCAGCTGGGGTTCCCGGGCGGGATCTGAACAGGCCTCAGGTGAGCCGGCCGGTGAACGTGCCGAGCTCGGTCGGTCCGAAGCTCACGTTCAGCCGCGCGGCGACGCCGACGCTCTCGCCGGCGAACGTGGTCTCGAGGGTCAGGCAGAACGGGCTCTGGTACGGCCGCACCTGCACCGTGAGCGTGTCCGGGCCGGTCAACGCGCCAGCGGCAGCCACCTCCTGGAACCCGTCCGGGCCGCCCTGCAGCGTGCCGCGCACCCACTCGCCGTCCCCCACGCGCAGGGTCTGGGCGCCGGCGGCGAAACCCAGCGTGAGCGCAAGGCCGGCGTCGTCGTGGGCCAGGACTGCCGTCTGCACGTCCAACGGGTTGGCGCCGAGCATGATGGTGCGGCCGAGCCAACCGTCCGGGACCGTCAGCCCGTCGCCGGCCGACGGCCGCATGCGCAGACCGGCCAGCCGCTGCACCAGGGCATCGGCAGCCGCGTCGTCGTCGTCCGGACCCTCGGCGAGGGCCGGCAGCAGGTGCGTCCAGATCCGCTCGAACAGGCCGTCCTTGTCCTCGGCGCCCGCCGTGATCGCGATCACGGAGTCCTGGTCGGGCAGCACGATGCCCAGCTGGGCGAACGCCCCGTCGCACCGGTAGGTGCCGTGGTGCCCACGCCAGAACTGGTACCCGTAGCCCTGGTCCCACTCGCTGTCGCCGGGCTGCTCGGGGCCGTGCGCGCGGGTGGCTTCCTTGACCCAGCCCTCCGGCAGCAGCCGGCGGCCCTGCCACACCCCGTCGTCCAGGTAGAGCTGGCTGAAGCAGGCGATGTGCTCGGTGGTCAGGAACAGCCCGAAACCGCCGGCGTCGACGCCCGACGGTGACTGCTCCCACCGCGCGTCCTCGATGCCGAGCGGGGAGAGCAGCCGCGGTCCGAGGTAGTCGAGCAGACGCTGGCCGGTGAGCAGCTGGACGATCACCGAGAGCAGGTAGCTGGCTGCGGTGTTGTAGACGAAGTGCGAGCCGGGCTCGTGCTCCGGCGGGATCGTCAGGAAGGCCCGCGCCCAGTCCGGCGAGGAGAAGGTCACCTCGTCGCAGGCGTCGTGGTGCCCGGTGGTCATGCTCAGCAGGTGCCGGATCCGCATCCGGGCCAGGTTCGGGTCCGGGTCCGCCGGCGCCAGGTCACCGACGTGGTCCAGCACCAGGTCGTCCACCGAGAGCAGACCCTCCGCCTGGGCCAGCCCGACTGCCGTCGACGTGAAGCTCTTGCTCAGCGAGAACATGTCGTGGACCGCGTCGGGGCGGTACGGCTCCCACCAGCCCTGCGCCACCACGACGCCGTGCCGCAGCACCATCAGGCTGTGCACCTCGGGTCCGTCGGCGAGGGCGTCGAGGAAGTCCAGGATCCCGCGGGCGGAGACGCCCTGCTCGCGCGGTGCGCTGCGCGGAAGCCGACGACCCACGGCTCAGCCCTCCAGCCTTCCGACGACGTCAGCGATGTGCGACGGGCCGAACCACGCGTTGAGGTCCGCGCCCACCCGGACCACCGCGCCGTCGAACACCGCCGTGAGCCGGAGCATGAACGCGGTCTCGATCAACCGGAGCTCCAGGATCATGGTGTCCGGCGCCGGCCAGCCGACGGCCGCGACCACCGCCTGCGTCAGGTCGGATCGCGTGGGGTTTCGCCGGATGCCGTCGGGCGTGTCTTCGGGGATCCGCCCGGCGACCCAGGCTCCGTGTCCGGCGTCGATCATCACCTGACCCGTCGGGCCGACGACGGTGATCCGGGTGCGCTCAGCCCCGGGCTCGATCACCGCCGACCTGATCCCGAACCCGTTGGGCTCAAGGGTGATCGTCCGTCCGGCGACGTCCGCCGCGAGCGGTGCGGCGCCGGTCCACGCGGACGGGTCCAGCCGCAGGCCGGCCAACCGCTCCGCCAGCTCGGCCTCCCCCCCGGGGTCGGGCGCCAGCACCGCACCCTGATCCGTCGGCATCGCGGCGAGCAGGTGCCACACCAGATCGAGGATGCCCTGCATGTTGTCCGAGCCCGAGGTGATCGCCACGACGGCGTGCTGCTCGGGCAGGACGAGCGCGAACTGCCCGAAGGCGCCGTCGCCCCGGAACGTCCTGTGACGCCCGCACCAGAGCTGGTACCCGTAGCCCTGCACCCAGTCGGGGTCCCCGTTCGAGTGCGTCGAGACCGTGTGCGGTCGGCTCGCGTCGGCCACCCAGCCCTCCGGCAGCACGCGCCGGCCGTCCCACCTGCCGTCCTGCAGGTAGAGCTGGGCGAAGCAGGCGATGTCCTCGGTGGTCGCCCAGATGCCGAATCCGCCGGCGTCGATGCCCTGCGGCGACTGCTGCCAGGTGACTCCTTCGATGCCGAGCGGCTCGAGCAGCCGCGGCGTGAGGTAGTCGAGCGCCCGCTGCCCGGTGACTCTCTGGACGATCGCGGAGAGCATGTACGACCCCGCGGTGTTGTAGACGAAGTGCGTTCCCGGCTCGTGCTGGACCGGCTGCGCGAGGAACCCGCGCGCCCAGTCCGGCGACCCGAACGTCCCGTCGTCGGCGGCGTCGTGGTGCCCGGTGGTCATGGTCAGCAGGTGGCGCACCCTCATGCGGCTCAGGTTCGGGTCCGGCTCGGTCGGTGCCTCGTCCGGGAAGTGGTCGAGCACCCGGTCGTCGACGGACAGCAGGCCTTCGGCCTGCGCGAACCCGACGGCGGTCGACGTGAAGCTCTTGCTCAGCGAGAAGAACTCGTGTCGGCGCTCCCGCTCGTACGGGGCCCACCAGCCCTCGGCCACGACCGCACCGCGGACGACCACCATGAGGCTGTGCAGCTCCTGGTGCGCCTCGGCGACCGCGTCGAGGAACCCGGTCACCGCCGCTGACGGCAGGCCTTGGGACTCCGGGGTTGCGCGGGGCAGTCGACGGCGACCAGGCATGGGGTCAGTCTGGCACTTCCTACGGACACCGAAGAAACGGAAGCGCCCCGTCACGACGACGCCCGGGCCCTCGCGGGAACCCGGGCGTCGCGCTGTCCGGCGCTGTGGCGGCGATCAGCCGGTGGCGGGCCCCTTCTCGGTGGTCCGAAGCGGCGGCATCGCGGAGACCGGCACCGACTCCGGGGCGTCCGCGGCCTTGGCCGCGACGGTCTCCTTGGCGGAGAAGATGAACTCCCCGAGCAGACCCTCGCCCTCGGCGTCGACGACCACCGTCTGACCGGGCTTCAGGTCCCCGAAGAGGATCTTCTCGGACAGGGCGTCCTCGATCTCCCGCTGGATCGCCCGGCGCAGCGGCCGCGCACCGAGCACCGGGTCGTAGCCCTTCTCGGCGAGCAGCCGCTTGGCGGCCGGCGTGAGCTCGAGGTCCATGTCCTTGGCGTGCAGCCGGTCCAGCAGCTTGGCGATCATCAGGTCGACGATCTCGATGATCTCGTCCTGCGAGAGCTGCGGGAAGACGATCAAGTCGTCGACCCGGTTGAGGAACTCCGGCCGGAACTGCACCTTGAGCTCGTCCATGACCCTGGACTTCATCCGCTCGTAGGACGTCGACAGGTCCCCGCCGGCCTGGAAGCCGGTCTGCAGGCCCTTGGCGATGTCCCGCGTGCCGAGGTTCGTCGTCATGATGATCACGGTGTTCTTGAAGTCGACCACCCGACCCTGGGCGTCGGTCAGGCGACCGTCCTCCAGGATCTGCAGCAGCGAGTTGAAGATGTCCGCGTGCGCCTTCTCCACCTCGTCGAACAGGACGACGGAGAACGGGCGACGACGCACCTTCTCGGTGAGCTGCCCGCCCTCGTCGTACCCGACGTAACCGGGGGGCGAACCGAACAACCGCGAGACGGTGTGCTTCTCGGAGAACTCGCTCATGTCGAGCTGGATCAGCGCATCCTCGTCGCCGAACAGGAACTCGGCGAGCGCCCTGGCCAGCTCGGTCTTCCCGACGCCGGTCGGGCCGGCGAAGATGAACGACCCACCCGGACGCTTGGGGTCCTTCAGGCCGGCGCGCGTGCGGCGGATGGCCAGGGACAGCGCCTTGACGGCCTGCTGCTGGCTGACGACCCGCTTGTGCAGCTCGTCCTCCATGTGCAGCAGCCGGCTGGACTCCTCCTCGGTGAGCTTGAACACCGGGATCCCGGTGGACATCGCCAGCACCTCGGCGATGAGCTCCTCGTCGACCTCGGCAACGGAGTCGAGGTCACCGGACTTCCAGGCCTTCTCCCTGTCGATCCGCTGCCCGGTGAGCTGCTTCTCGGTGTCCCGCAGCCGCGCGGCCTTCTCGAAGTCCTGCTCGTCGATCGCGGACTCCTTGTCGCGGCGCGCCTCGGCGATCTTCTCTTCGAGCTCGCGCAGCTCCGGCGGGGCGGTCATCCGGCGGATCCGCAGTCGCGCGCCCGCCTCGTCGATCAGGTCGATCGCCTTGTCCGGCAGGAACCGGTCGTTGACGTACCGGTCGGCGAGGGTCGCGGCGGCGACGAGCGCGCCATCGGTGATGGACACCCGGTGGTGCGCCTCGTACCGGTCCCGCAGGCCTTTGAGGATGGCGATGGTGTGCTGCAGCGTCGGCTCGGCCACCTGGATGGGCTGGAAGCGGCGCTCGAGCGCCGCGTCCTTCTCCACGTACTTGCGGTACTCCTCCAGGGTGGTGGCCCCGATGGTCTGCAGCTCCCCGCGAGCAAGCATCGGCTTGAGGATGCTCGCGGCGTCGATCGCACCCTCGGCTGCACCCGCACCGACCAGGGTGTGGATCTCGTCGATGAAAAGGATGATGTCGCCGCGCGTGCGGATCTCCTTGAGCACCTTCTTCAGGCGCTCCTCGAAGTCACCGCGGTACCGGGACCCGGCGACAAGGGCACCGAGGTCGAGGGTGTACAGCTGCTTGTCCTTGAGGGTCTCGGGCACGTCGCCCCGGATGATGTCCTGGGCGAGGCCCTCGACAACGGCGGTCTTGCCGACGCCGGGCTCGCCGATCAGGACGGGGTTGTTCTTGGTGCGGCGGGACAGCACCTGCATGACCCGCTCGATCTCCTTCTCGCGCCCGATGACGGGGTCGAGCTTGCCCTCGCGGGCGGCCTGGGTGAGGTTGCGGCCGAACTGGTCGAGCACGGCAGAGCCGGACGGCTGGCCCTCGGCCGGACCGCCGGCGGCGACCGGCTCCTTGCCCTGGTAGCCCGACAACAGCTGGATGACCTGCTGGCGCACCCGGTTCAGGTCGGCGCCCAGCTTGCCCAGCACCTGGGCCGCGACGCCCTCACCCTCGCGGATCAGGCCGAGCAGGATGTGCTCGGTGCCGATGTAGTTGTGGCCCAGCTGCAGCGCCTCGCGCAGGGACAGCTCAAGCACCTTCTTGGCGCGCGGGGTGAACGGGATGTGCCCGGAGGGGGCCTGCTGGCCCTCGCCGATGATCTCCTGGACCTGCGAACGCACCGCATCAAGGGAGATGCCGAGCGACTCGAGAGCCTTGGCCGCGACACCCTCACCCTCGTGGATGAGTCCGAGCAGGATGTGCTCGGTCCCGATGTAGTTGTGGTTGAGCATCCGCGCCTCTTCTTGGGCGAGGACGACCACCCGGCGGGCCCGGTCGGTGAATCTCTCGAACATCAGCGCTCCTTGGAAGACGGCGTCCTGCAAGGCTAACCGCGGGTGATGCCCGGGGCTGCCCGTGTTCGCCGCAGGCGTGATGCGTCCGCCCGGGCGCCGGGGCCGCGCAGGACACCGGACACGCCGCAATCACCCACTGGCATTCGGGACTTCCGCGGTCTAGCCTTTTCACATACCAACCGGCCGGTATGTATCAGAGGGAGTCCGCGGTGAACCTCAGGGAACAGCAGAGCGAGCTGACCCGGCGGCGCATCGTCGACGCCGCAACCGACTTGTTCGCACGCAAGGGCTTCCACGCGACGTCCATAGCCGACCTGGCATCCGCCATCGGGCTCACCAAGGGCGCCTTCTACCACCACTTCGCCGCGAAGGAAGATGTCTTCCACGCCGTCGTGCTCCAGGTGCGGAGCACCTGGGAGGAGAACGTCGAGGCCGCGGTCCACCACCACGAGAACGCCCTCGACCAGCTCACCGCACTCCTCGTCGGTCACGCGAAGCTGATCCACCGACGGCCGGAGTTGTGCCTGGTGGTCAGCGGGCTCTCCGAGGAGATGCGACACACCCACCCCGACCTCACCGAAGTGCTGCACGGGATCTACCGCGACCTGATCACCTTCATCGAGGACATGCTGCGGGCTGGCCAGGCGCGCGGTGAGGTGCGCCAGGACATCGATCCCCGCGTGATCGCCGTCGACGTCGTCGGCATGCTCCGCGGGGTGAGCTGCTTCGCCGTGGTCACCGACTTGGGACTGGAGTGCGAGAACACGCTCGCGGCCATCTGCCCGGTCCTGATCGCGGGACTGCAACCACAGGGAAGCTTCCGGGGGGAGCCCGTCCGCCCGGCGACGGAGGGAGAACCGACATGAGCACCAACCCCGTACCAGAATCCGCCGGCCCACCCGCGGGAGTCAGCAGTAGAGGTGCCGAGCACCTCTACTGGCGCTGCTGCTGATCTGGGCGACCCTGGTCGTCGGAGCCGACGGGCTCGGGCTGCTGCCCCAGATCGGGGTCGCCGATACCTGGAACTGGATCTTCCTTGGCGCGGGCACCCTTGCCACCATCGGCTGCGTCAGACGCCTGCTCTCCCACCCGCGCCAGGACCCGGACCTCTCGGACTACGCCGTCGCCGGGGTCTTGCTCGTCCTCGGCCTCGGTGGATTCGTCTCAGCGTGGCTGGTCACCTCGGTCGTGCTGCTTGTGCTCGGCCTCATCGTTCTCGTCACTGACGCGCGACGAGCCACCCCGGCAGCCGGCTAGGCAGCCGGCTGGGCAGCCGGCTGGGCCGGTCAGAGCAGCACGGTTCCGCTGATGCAGGTCACGGTGTCCCCGCCGACCCAGATGCCCGGCTCCACCTGCTCCACATGCACCCGGCCCGCACGACCGAGCGCGGTGCCCTGGGAGGCGACGTAACGGGTCGGCAGCACCCCGGCCGGGATCAGCCACTGCGCGAGGCTCGCGTTCAGGCTGCCGGTGACCGGGTCCTCGGAGATGCCGAGGCGAGGCACGAAGGCGCGCACCTCCACGTCGGCGTCGTGGTCGTCCCCGTGCGGGCCGACGACGCCGACGTCCAGGTCACCCATCGCGACCAGGTCCGGGTCGAGCTCCAGCACGGTCCGGGCGTCACCCAGCACGACGCCGATCCAGGCCGGGCCGTTGTCCACCCACTCGCATGCGCGGATCGCGTCGTGGGGCAGGCGCAGCGCCCGGGCCACCTGGGCCCGGATCTCCGGGGAGACCGGTCCGGACCGGCGCAGCGGCGGCGCAGCGAAGGCGAGGCGGCCGCCGTCCTGCCGAAGCCTGACCAGGCCGACGCCGCACTCCTGGACCACCGTGCCGGGGGCTCGGGGGGTCGCGCCGGTGCCGAGCCAGGCGTGCGCGCTGCCGAGGGTCGGATGACCGGCGAACGGCAGCTCGCCACCGGGGGTGAAGATGCGCAGCCGGTAGTCGGCGTCGGGGTGCGTCGGGGGTAGGACGAACGTTGTCTCGGACAGGTTGGCCCAGCGGGCGAACCCGGCCATGTCCTGATCGGCGATCCCGACGGCGTCGAGCACCACGGCCACCGGGTTGCCCCGGTACGGCGTGGCCGTGAAGACGTCCACCTGGGCGAACCGTCGCAGCTCCATGGCGGCCACCGTACGCAGCGCGGGCGCCGGCGTCTCCGGAGTTTCCGGTCAGCCCTCCCGGGCGGTGACCCGGTCGGTGATGTGCCCGACGACGACGGCGACCGCCCCGACATCGGACAGGATCCGGTAGTGCCCCAGGCCGTCCGTCGTCACGAGCCGCGCGTCCGGCCAAGTGGCCGCGAGACCCTCGCCCACTCGGTAGGGCGTCTCCTTGTCGGCACGATCGTGCAGGACGAGCGTGTCCGGCACGCTGCCGTCCGCGCCGAGCGGCTCAAGGTCGAACTCCTCGATCGGCTTGCGGGTGATGTCCTCCAGGGAGGCCGTCAGGTGGTCCCGGGTGCGCGGGTTGAGCCGCAGCGTCGCGGAGAACTGCTCGACCAGCTCACCGAACCGGTGGTTGGGCGCGATCAGCACCAGGCGCTCCGAGGGCAGCGAGGTCCGCACCACCTGCGCGGCCACGGTGCAGCCCAGCGAGTGTGCGATCACCCCCGCGGCGGGGCCGAACTGCTGGCCGGCCGCGTCCAGTGCCTCCATCAGCTCCATGACCGTCCCCCGCCGCCGGCCCAAGAAGCCGGGGTCGGAGTCCCCATGGCTCGGCGCATCGACCGCGACGACCCGGTGGCCGGTCGCGACGAGCGGTTCGACGAATGCGCCGAGCTGGCCGCGCCAGCCACCCCAGCCGTGCATCAGGTACACCACCGGGCCCTCGCCCCACACCTCGGCGACAACTTCACCACCCCGCGAGACCGGCAGCCGCACGACTTCGCCCGGGTACGGCCGGAAGTCCCGGCGCAGCCCGGCGCCGGGCGGCAGGGTGCACCACACGTCGAGGGCCTTGCGGTCGGCGGCGTCGGGCGCGATCGCCTGGAGCACCACGAAGGTGAGGCGGAGCCAGACCAGCCCGACGACGGCGACCAGCCGCCGACGGGTGCGCCGGAGCCTGCGGCGCCAGGCGGGTCGGTGGGTCGGTGCGGTCATGAGTTCTCCCCTCGCGCAACACCCTCAGGTCGCGCCGCGTCCAGCAGGGCCTCGACCGCGCGGCGGGCCCGCGCCTCCGCCTGCGGCTCCTCCAGCAGGCGGTAGGAGTGGTAGAAGCCGAGCATCATGGCGTACAGGTCGAACGCGAACTGGTTGCCGTCGACGTCGGGCCGGAAGTGCCCCTCGGTCACGCCACCGGCGATGATCCGGGCGATCGAGGCGTCCAGAGCCTGGTGCAGTTCACGCAGACGGTCGCGGACCGGACCGGGCTGCTCGTCCAGCTCCGTGCTGGCCTTGACGATCACACAGCCGCCGGGCTGACGGGTGCGACCGCACGCCAGCCAGTTCTCCACCAGCGCGCGGATGCGCGGCTCGCCGCGCGGGGCGGAGAGCGCGGGCACGATCACGGTGTCGGCGAACTCCTGCGCGGCGGTGTCCAGAACGGCGACCTGCAGCGCCTCCTTGGAGCCGAAGTGGGCGTACAGCCCGCTCTTCGACATGCCGACGGCCGTCGAGATGTCGCCGATGGTCAGGCCCGCGAGCCCCACCCGGCACGCGTGCGTGACGGCGCGCTGCAGGATCACTTCGCGGGTGCGGGCCCCCTTGGCTGGGCCGTCCATCGTCGCCACCCGGCGAAAATAGCACGATCGTTCGTGCGGAACGCAAGGGCCTGTCCGGATCCTGGAACCGGCGCCGCGGAGCGGCGGACGCAACGAGGTCTCACCTGCGGCGCCCGTGGCCTAGCGTCGGGCCCGTGAGTGCCCCGGACGACGACGACGCGGGCCGGTCCGTCGACCCGCGCAAACCTCGCCGCCCGCGCCGGCGACGGGGCCGCCGCCTTCTTCTGTGGACGGGCGTCGCCGTCGTCGTCGCGCTCTCCCCCGCGCTGTGGGTGCAGGCCGTTGGCCAGTCCCGCCTGGCGGCCGGCGTGTCGGCCGTCGAGCACACGGACGTCGCGCTCGTGCTCGGCGCCGGGCTGCGGCCCGACGGGACACCGTCGACGTACCTGCGCCGGCGCCTCGACGCGGCGTATCGGCTGTGGGCGGCGGGAACGGTCGACGTCGTCCTGGTCAGCGGCGACAACCGGAGCGTGAACCACGACGAGCCGACGGCGATGCGCGACTGGCTGGTGGGTCTCGGCATGCCCACCGAGTACGTGGTGCGCGACTTCGCCGGCCTCGACACCCACGACACCTGCGTGCGCGCCCGCCAGATCTTCGGCGTCACGGAGGCCGTCGTGATCACGCAGGACTACCACGTCCGGCGCGCCGTCTTCTCCTGCCGCCAGGCCGGCATCGACACCGTCGGGCTGGGCGTCTCCTCCGACAGCGTCGAGCCCGCCAAGGCCCTCGTCTACCGGCTGCGCGAACTGCCCGCATCCCTCAAGGCCGCGTGGGACGCCGTCACCGGCCGCGAGCCCGTGCACCTCGGCCCGCTGGAGACCGGCGTGCGCGACGCGCTGGACGGCGACTGACGTGGCCGAGATCGACAGGTTGACGCGAGATCGACCTCAACGACCCTCGACGCCACTTCGGGCTCGTCCACGAGGCTCCCGTCGGATCGCCCCGGGGGCGGAGTCCCTGGTCGGGTGAGTGGTCAGCCGCCTGCCGGCGCGGCGGGCGGGGCCCGCTACCTGCTGTCGAGCATCGTCAGCATCAGCCTCGATGCCTCGACCGCATCGACCGCGTGCGGCAGACGCGCGGTCAGGTGAACGAGCCCACCGGGACGCAGGTCGACCGTCCGACCGGCGGCGGTGATCCTGAGATGACCGTCGAGGACCTGGAGCAGCACCGGCATCGCGGCGGTGTGCTCGGTGAGCACCTGACCTGCATCGAAGGCGAACACCACCACCCGTGCACCCGGGGCCGTGAGCACCGTTCGCGACACGGTGGACTCGGCCTGGACCTGAACCAGCCCGGCGACGCCGGCCAGGTCACGCATCGCGTCCTCGTCACCCGTCCCGGCGCCCGGGTCCGGATCCCGACCAGCGTCGTCCTCAGTCACGATGCCTCCCCTTCCGGTGGCGAAGGCGCATTTTCCACATCCCGAAGACCCACCGACGCGCGTCACGGTACCGAGGGACGTCGCCCATGATCCGGCGGGAGCCGGCCACGCCCCCGCCGACCAGGCGAACGTCCGCGATCAGTCGCCGACGCCGATGTCCTCGTTCCACACGTCGGGGTGGGCCGCGATGAACCGGCGCATCAGGTCCGCGCACTCGGCGTCGTCCAGCACGACCACATCCACACCCCGGGCGCGCAGCAGGTCCTCGCCACCCAGGAACGTCCGGTTCTCCCCGATCACCACCCGCGGGATCTTGTAGAGCAGGATCGCGCCGGTGCACATGTCGCACGGGGAGAGGGTGGTCACCATGGTGGCCCGGGCGTACGTGGCGGCGGGCAGCCGGCCGGCGTTCTCCAGGCAGTCCATCTCGGCGTGCCGGATGACGCTGCCCTGCTGGACGCGGCGGTTCCGCCCGATAGCGACCACCTCGCCGTCCACCAGGAATGCCGCCCCGATCGGCACCCCGCCCTCCGCGAGCCCGATCCGGGCCTGCTCGACCGCGTGGGCGAGCGCTTCGACGTCGTTCATCACGTGGTCCCCTCGAAGGCTGCCGAGAACGCGGCCAGGGCCGCGTCGCTGAAGAGCACGAAGCGCACCAGGTCCACGCGGCCGAGCCGGTCCGCGGGGAGGGCGGCGGCGTCGTGGAGGCCGGCGTCGTCGGCTCGGTCCGCGTCGGCGTCCTGCTCAGCGGCCCAGGCCCGCACGGCATCGACGGCGATGCGGGCCACGTCGCGGACGTCCCAGCCGTACACGCCGGCGCTCACCGCGGTGAAGGCGACCGAGCGTGCACCCAGCCCTGCCGCGACGTCGAGCGAGCGCGTGAAGCAGGACGCGAGCAGGGCGGGGTCGGTCTGGCCGGCGTGCCGGTTGGGGCCGACGGTGTGGATCACCCAGCGGGCGGGGAGCTCGCCCGCACCGGTCGCGACGGCGTCGCCCACCGGGAGGCCGCCGGGCAGGCGCGTGCGGCGCACTTCCCGGCACTCCGCGAGGAGCGTCGGACCGGCCGCGGCGTGGATCGCACCGTCCACGCCGCCCCCGCCCAGCAGGGACGAGTTCGCCGCGTTGACGATGGCGTCCACGCGCTCGGTGGTAATGTCGCCGCGGACCGCCTCGAGGTTCATGAGGCCTCCTGTCCATGCCGGTTTGCCCCCAGGGGCAGATTAGGTGTCGAATCGATGCAACAACCGGTGTCCCTTGGGTGAAAGCGAGCAAGACATGCAGCAGCGTCAGATCGGCGGCCGGACCGTCAGTGCGATCGGCCTCGGCGGGATGCCCATGTCGATCGAAGGCCGCCCCGACGAGGCCCGCTCGATCGCGACCATCCACGCGGCGCTGGACGCCGGCGTGACCCTGATCGACACCGCCGACTCCTACCACCTGAACCCCACCGACGTCGGGCACAACGAGATCCTGATCGCCAAGGCGCTGCGCCTGGCGGGCGCGTCCGCTGACGACGTCCTGGTGGCCACCAAGGCCGGTCACCGCAGGCCCGGCGACGGCTCCTGGTACACCCAGGGCGGCGCGGACTACCTGAAGAAGGCGTGCGAGGCCTCCCTGCAGCGGCTCGACGTCGAGGCGATCGGGCTGTACCAGTTCCACCGGCCGGACCCGGCGACGCCGTACGAGGAGTCCGTCGGCGCGCTCCGCGACCTGCTCGACGAGGGCAAGATCCTGATGGCCGGCATCTCGAACGCGAACCCGGACCAGATCCGGCTCGCCCATCAGATCCTCAGCGGGCGGCTGGTCTCGGTGCAGAACCAGTTCTCGCCGAGCTCCCGATCGAGCGAGCCGGAGCTCGAGCTGTGCGACGAGCTGGGGTTGGCGTTCCTCCCGTGGAGCCCGCTCGGCGGCATGGGCAGGGCCGGTGACCTCGGGGCGCTCTACCCGGCGTTCACCGAGGTCGCGGCCGAGCGTCACGTCAGCCCGCAGCAGGTGTGCCTGGCCTGGGAGCTGGCCAAGTCGCCCGTGGTGATCCCGATCCCCGGCGCCAGCCGGCCGGAGAGCGTCCGGAACTCCGCGAAGGCCACCGACCTCGAGCTGTCCGCCGAGGAGCTCGCCCGGCTCGACGGCTGAGGGCGCGGCTGAGGTACCGGCGCCCCTTCAGCGCGGCGGTTCGCCGGGGCCGGCCCGCGGGAGTCTCGGCGGCGAGCCGTGGGTGTACCGGTGCCCGGTGGGCGTCAGCCACTCGAAGACCCCTGGCGCGACCTGGCTGAGCCGGAAGCCGCCGTGGGTCTTCAGCAGGTGGTCGCGACGACAGAGCGCGCCGAGGTTGTCTGCGGACGTGCTTCCGCCACCGGCACCAGGTCCGCCACCGGCACCAGGTCCGCCACCGGCAGCGTCTGGACCCTGCCCGAACGGCACTGTGTGGTCAAGGTCGCAGGACCACGCGGAGGTGGGACAACCAGGTCTCACGCACGTGCCGTCGCGGGTCCGCACATGGGCGTCCAGACCCGGTGGGGGCCGATACCTCGTCCGGCCCACGTCAAGCACCGTGCCGCTCAACGGATCAGTGACCAGGCGCCGCCAGCTACCACCGCGCGCCAGGGCCTCAGCAGTCGCGGTCGAGACGGCACCGTAGCCCGCGAGCTCGGCGACGCCGTCAGCCACACCGACCAGGGCGTCCAGCGGCACCGTGACCAGCACCTCGGCCCGAAGCGGCGGGCCCGCGAGCACGCCGCACAGCGCATCGGCACGTGCATCAGTCGCTGCCTCAGTCGGCCCGCCGTCGTCGGGGCGCCATCCGTGGGCGGTCACGGCGAAGCACAGAGCATCGGCGCGCAACTGGTCCCGTGTGCGTGAGTCGCCGAGTCCCCGGACCGCCCGGGCGACGGCGTCGAGCTCGCCGCTGAGTGCAACGGCCGCCAGCGCGGGAAGCACCGCCCAGATCCCGGCCATGCCGTCGGGGAGCACCCTCGGACGGCACACCCGCCGCTCGTCAGCAGCCCGAGCCGCTCGCTCCGCGGCCTCGTCGGGGTCGACGCTGATGAGGGCGCGCTGGACGTCTCCCGCGAGCTGGGCGTGCGTGCGCCTCGGAGCGTCGGGCAGCACATCCTCCTGTACCGCGATGGCCACCTCGCCGGGCACACCCAGCAGAGCCGTGACCATGAGGCGCGCCTTGCCTGCGTCGATCTCCCCGGTCTCGAGTGCGTCACCCGTGGGCCACAGCGCGCCGTCGAAGGCCCTGCCTGCGCGCACGAGCTCCCGTCCGGCGCGACGGGAGCAGCCCAGCCGCAGGGCAAGCTCCTCGCCCGCGACGCACGGCTCCCGGACTTCCCCGGCCACCGATGGCCAGAACGGGTTCATCGAGGCCCGCTCGGACAAGGCGGCAGCCGCCCGCGCAGCCCGCGCAGCCGCCCAGGACTCGATGCGGCGCCACGCAGCGACAACCTCGACCAGCGCTACGTCGTCGAGCGCCTCGAGGCCGAGCTGCTCAAGGCCCGCCGCGAGCGCGGAGCCGGGTGCCTGGCCGGCCAGGACGTCGGGCTCGAGCTGCAGCGCCGATTGGAACATGTGTACGAATCTATCCGAACCATCTGACATCGGACATCGAGGGCAGCCGGGCTGGGGACGACGCCGGACCTGGCGGTCGGGGGGGACGACGTCGCCTCAGGTGGCCGACCGACCGCGGGCCCATCGCGGGACGGTGCACCGCCGGGGCGGATGACCCCACACGGCGAGCCATCCGCGGGAGCCGCGAGCCGCGTCAGTGCGCCCTGGCAGGGTGATAGCCATGATTGACGACGCCGCCCCGCAAGACGCCGCCCTGCAACCAGAAGCCACCTGGCACCTGGCCGCGCTGACCGTGGCAGCCGCCGCCCGGGCCGAGCGCGCCGAGGGCGCCGGGCTCGACGCCACCGTCCCCACCTGCCCGGGCTGGACGGTGGCGGACCTGGTCGCCCACCAGGGCATGGTCCATCGCTGGGCGGCGTCGAACCTCCGACTGGACGGGGCCGACATCCCGTCCACGATCGAGATCCTGCGGGACGTCCCCGCAGCCGACCTGCTCCCCTGGTTCGCGGACGGCGTCACCGAGCTGCTCGAGACCTTCGCGGCCACACCCTCCGACGTCGCCGCGATGGTCTTCCTCAACGACGCCCCGGCGCCGCGTGCCTTCTGGGCGCGGCGGCAGGCGCACGAGACCACGATCCACTCGATCGACGCGCTCGCGGCCGGGCTCGGTCGGTACCCCACCGCCGAGGAGGCCGGCGTCGACCACGACCTGGCCCTCGACGCGATCGACGAGCTGCTCCGCGGCTTCTTCACCAGAGGCAGCTCCGGCTTGGCCGAGGACCGCCCGCTGCGCATCGCCGTCCAGCCGACCGATGCCGGCCGCGGCTGGTTGCTGCACGCCAGGCCCGAGGGCATCGTCACCGACCGGGTCGCACACAGCGTCTCGCCGACGACGCCGCCCGATGGCACGGCAGCCGACGCCGTCTTCTGCGGGACCGCCGCCCAGCTCTACCTCGGGCTGTGGAACCGCGGGGCCGAGATCACCTCAGCCGGCCGGACGGACGTCCTTGACCGGTGGCACCAGGTGCAGCGCGTGCGCTGGTCCTGACCTGGCCGCTCCCGGGCTCAGGCCTCCAGCAGCACCGTCACCGGGCCGTCGTTGACCAGCTCCACCGCCATGTCCGCCCCGAACACCCCGGTCGCCACCTCGACGCCCCGCGCCCGCAACGCAGCCACCACCGCATCGACCAGCGGCTCGGCGACCGGACCCGGCGCCGCGGCGTTCCAGGTGGGGCGCCGCCCCTTGCGGGTGTCGGCGTAGAGCGTGAACTGGCTGACCACCAGCACCGGCGCCCCGGCGTCGAGCACGGACTGCTCGTCGCGCAGGACCCGCAGGTCCGCGACCTTGCGCGCGATCAGCTCGACCTGGGCCGGGCCGTCATCGTGCGTCGCGCCCACCAGGACCAGCAGGCCCGGCCGCTCGATCGCCCCCACCAGCACGCCGTCGACGGTCACCGACGCGCGGGTCACGCGCTGCAGGACTGCTCTCATCGCTGCCTCCCGATCTCGACGGGACCGTCCGCCGGACCGCCAACGGTCACCACCCGCCGCGGGGACCCTGCGGACCGCGCCCGCCGCGCCCGCCACCTGAGTACTGCGCCACCGCGGGCCGCACATCAGCCAGGTACACCCCGCCCGCGACGGCGCACAGCAGGACGAAGAACATCGAGGCGCCACCAAGACCCAACGGCCACGGGAGGGCGACGAACGCCACCGCAGACGCACCACCGAGCACGGCGAGCCAGAGCCCCCTGGTCCGCTTCCCGGCGTCGACGAAGGCCCGTGGCGGCCGCCGCGCGGCGTCGATCAGCGCGAAGACGCACATCGCGAAGACGATCAGGTAGAGCGCGAACAGGACGTAGACCTGGAGGAGGACGATCACGCGACGAGCCTACGAGCCGGGACGGACCATCGGCGCACCCACGCCCTTTGGCGCGATCCCCCGCGCAACGGGACCGCGCGGCGCCGGCCGGTCGACGGACTCACCCTGCGGCGAGACGATCGCCTCCTGGCTGGCCGCGACGTCGCCGCCCTCGCACGCGACCAGCAGCTGGACGTCGGCCGGCGTGCTCCGTCGGAGCACCGCCAGAGCGATCGGCCCCAGCTCGTGGTGCCGGGCGACACTGGTCACGACGCCCACCTCGCGGTCATCGGACGTCACCGAGGCGCCCGGCGCCGGCAGCAGGTGGCCCGACCCGTCCAGGTGCAGCATGACCAGCCGGCGCGGCGGTCGGCCGAGGTTGTGCACGCGTGCGACGGTCTCCTGCCCGCGGTAGCAGCCCTTGTGCAGGTGCACGGCGGTGCGCAGCCAGTCCAGCTCGTGCGGGATCGTGCGGTGGTCGACCTCGGTGGCGAGCCGGGGCCGCCAGGCGGCCACCCGGAGCGCCTCGCTCGCCCACGTCCCTGCGAGCCGCCACCCGGCCGCCGCACGGGACGCGACGGCGTCGGGCAGATCCGCGCGAGGCACCAGGACCACTCGCCAGGGCCGCTCGATCCCGGGGTGCGCCTCCTCGGCAGGTCCGTACCGCGTCCCGCCCGCCAGGACGCGCGGCCACGGGTCCCGCCAGGTCACCGGCTCACCCTCGCCACCCTCGGCGTCGACGGGTTCGCCGAGCGCCGCCCACTCGGCCGTGACGTCGGCGACCTCCACCCGCATCATGAAGCGCATCGAGCCCAGCCAGGCCGCGAGCGCGGGGGCCGACGCCGCCTCCGTCAACAGCCAGGTGCGCTCGCCGTCGTCGACCACGCCCGCCGCATGCTCGACGTGCCCGTACGGGCTGAGCACGAGCGTCTCGGTGGAGGTTCGCGGCGCGAGGCCCGCGAGGTCCTGGGAGGTGATGCTGTGCAGCCAGGTGAGGCGGTCCGGACCGGTCACGGTGACCACACCAAGGTGCGACAGGTCGACGACGGCGCCGCCGCCCACCAGGGCCCGCTGCTCGGCCGTCGGGTCGCCGTAGTGCCAGGCGACCCCGGCATCCGGACCGGCCGCCGCAACGGCACCGCGCCGCTCGAGCACGGGACTGCGCCACGGCTGCACGCTCACACCCGCCTCAGTTGCGCTGACGCGTAGGACTGCAGGGGCTGCCCGAACGCGGCGATGTCCCAGGCCCACATCAGCTCGCCGCCCACCAGACCGTAGAGCCGGGTCGCGGCCGTGACCTCGGCGGCGTCCGGGGTGCGGGCGATCAGGTCGCTGGCCAGCTCGATGCGCCCGTTGCCCACCACGCCCGCGTACAGGGTCAAGTGGCCCGCCGGGTCGCTGAGCAGCAGCTCGACCAGGTGCTGGTCGGCGGGCAGCTCCTCGGGGTGGTCCGGCGGCAGCCGCCAGTACCCGGACTCCGTCGCCCACACGGCCCCGCCCGCACCGGCCAGCCACAGGGTGCTCGACCAGATCAGGTACGGGCCGCCGTCGTGGTCGACGACGACCTCCTGGCGCACCGGGCACTCCGGGATCGTGGGGTAGACGATCACGCCTTCGCCCTGCCACCGGCCGACCAGCCAGGCCAGCGGGTAGACCTCGGGGGCCAAGCCCTCCGGGATGGCGAAGGGCACGTCAGCGCTGGCCCTTGTAGAGCTTGTAGACGACATAGCCGGCGAACCAGCCGATCGTCAGGGTCGCAGCAACCAGCAACCCGATGAAGAACCCCTCGAGCACAGGCATGTGCCGATCCTACGTTGCCCGCGGGTGGCCCCCGCCGGCGACGCCGCGCGCGACGGCCCGCCACGCCTCGCGCCCACCCGCGCCCACCCGCGTACCCTGCCGCCATGCGCACCCTGGTGATCTCCGTGACGTCCGGCGTCGACCGTCCCGAGGCCTGCAACCAGGCCCTCACCGCCGCCGCCGCAGCGGTGGCGGCGGGCGTCGAGGTGTCCCTCTGGCTGAGCGGCGAGGCCAGCTGGCTAGCCGTGCCCGGGCGGGCCGGCGACATCGTGCTGCCGCATGCCACCCCGCTGGCGGACCTGCTCGAGGTGGTGCTCGGCGAGGGCACCGTGACCCTGTGCACGCAGTGCGCTGCCCGGCGCGGGATCGCCGGGGACGAGATCCTCCCAGGCATCCGGATCGCCGGGGCGACGGTGTTCGTCGAGGAGACGCTGCGGCCCGACGCACAGGCGCTCGTCTACTGAGTGAGCCCGGCGGTCAGCCGACCAGCACCCGGCCGACCACGTAGACCAGGATCCCGCTGACGGCCACCGGCAGCACCACGACGGTGAGCGCTGCCGGCTTGCGGCGCAGCGCCGGCAGCCGGTCGAAGAGCGCATGCAGCGCCGCGATCAGGATGCCCGTTGCCAGGCCGAGGAAGCCCCCGACGAGCACGCCGATGTCGATCATGACCGCACCCACCGCCGCACCCGCAAGGACCGCAGAACCGGCGGTGACGGCCGCACCGAGCCAGCTGCCGAGCGGGACCGCGGAGACCGCGGCCGCGACGGCGAGCGCGACGGCGCCGCTCACCACCAGCGGCGTGCCGCCCGGCGTCCGCTCGGCCGCCACCCAGCCGGCCGACGCGGTCGCCACCAGCACACCGGTCACCGTGCCGGCCACCGAGTCGACCAGCCGACGCCGACCGTCCTGACGGGCCAGCTCATTCACGAACGCCAGCAGCACGGCCAGCGCGACGACGATCGGCAGGTTGCGCAGCAACGGCTGCCCGCGGGTCGCCGTGACGGCCAGCACGGCACCGGCTCCGCCCAACGCGATGACGACGGCGGAGCCCAGCACGTTCGGCAGGCCCAGCAGCAGGGGCCATCCGGCGGCCATCGCCAGTGACATCAGGCCGGCCGCCACGATCACCGGCAGCTCCGCCAGGTGGGCCAGCGGGGGGATCTCCTGGGTGAAGGAGGCCACCGCCATCAGGGCGGCCAGCACAGCGGTCAGGACGGCGCGTGTCGAGGCTTCCATCAGCGCACCAGGACGGGGATCGCGGCAGGGAGCACGCACGCAGTGTTCCAGATCACGCGCCGGACCGTTGACGCCGGCGCACGACCGCGCACCGTGCGGCGGTACGGTGGGCCAACCGTCGTCAACGGGAGGCGCCCGTCCGGTGGCAGATCTGTTGCTGCTCACACCCACCGCTGGGGGCTCCGCCCAGGTGCTCCCAGCCCTCGGCCTGCTCGGCCACAAGGTGCGCGTGCTCCCGGTGGAGCCGTCCGCCCTGCTGGACGCACCCGATGCCGACGTCCTCCTCCTTGACGCCCGGCGGGGCCTGGCGGCGGCACGCTCCACGTGCCGGCTGCTCCGCGCCACCGGCCTGACCGTCCCCCTGGTCCTGATCCTCACCGAGGGCGGGCTCACGGTCGTCACGGCCGAGTGGGGCGCGTCCGACATCCTGCTCGAGCACGCGTCCCCCGCCGAGGTGGAGGCCCGCCTGCGCCTGGTGATCGAGCGGGCCAGCGCCGCCCGGGCCGTCGACGAGCCCGACGAGATCTCCTCCGGCGACCTGACCGTCGACGCGGGCGGGTACACGGCCCGGGTGCGCGGCCGACCGCTCGACCTCACGTACAAGGAGTTCGAGCTGCTCAAGTACATCGCGCAGCATCCCGGGCGGGTGTTCACCCGGGCCCAGCTCCTCCAGGAGGTCTGGGGCTACGACTACTACGGAGGTACCCGGACGGTCGACGTCCACGTCCGACGCCTGCGAGCCAAGCTGGGACCCGAGCGCGAGCAGCTGATCGGGACCGTGCGCAACGTCGGGTACCGGTTCGACCCCGTGCGCGACCGCCGCCCGGCTGCTGAGGACGAGCCGGCGACCGCGACGACCTCCGCGGTCGACTGAGGAGCCCGATGTCCCTGCCGGACCCGCCATCGCGCTCAACGCGCGCCCAGGCGCTCTTCGCGCGGCTCTCGGTCGGCGGCGAGTCCAACCTGCTCGACACGCTCCGCACCGAGAAGGCCGGCGGCGCGCTGCTGCTGGCCGGCACGGTCGTCGCCCTCGCCTGGGCCAACTCCCCGCTCCGGGACAGCTACGAGACGGTTCGGCAGACCGTCGTCGGGCCGGACGTCCTGCACCTGAGCCTCTCGCTGGGGCAGTGGGCCACCGACGGTCTGCTGACCCTGTTCTTCTTCGTCGTCGGGCTGGAGCTCAAGCGGGAGGTGGTCACCGGCGAGCTGCGCCGGCCCGCGACGGCGGCCGTGCCGATCATCGCCGCGATCGGGGGCATGATCGTCCCGGCCGCCATCTACACGGCGATCAACGCGACAGCTGCCGGGGGCGACCTGCGCGGCTGGGCAGTCCCCGCCGCCACGGACATCGCCTTCGCCGTGGCGGTGCTCGCCATCGTCGGCCGCAACCTGCCGGACTCCTTGCGTGCCTTCCTGCTCACCCTCGCCGTTGTCGACGACCTGCTCGCCATCGTCGTGATCGCGGTGTTCTACAGCAGCGACCTCGAGCTTGCCTGGCTCGGCGCCGCCCTGCTGGCCGCGGCCGTGTTCGCCGTCGCGCTCCGCCTGCGCTGGACCTCCCCGCTGCTGCTGATCCCCCTGGCGCTGGCCGCTTGGGGGTTCATGCACGCCTCGGGTGTGCACGCGACCATCGCCGGTGTGGTGCTCGGGTTCTGCGTGCCGGCGATCGCCCGGACCGGTGAGCGGGAGTCGCTCGCCGAGCGGTTCGAGCACCGCTGGCGTCCCATCTCAGCCGGGTTCGCGGTGCCGGTGTTCGCGCTCTTCGCGGCCGGCGTGAGCCTGGACCCGGCCGCGCTCGTCGAGGCCGCCAAGGACCCGGTAGCCCAGGGCGTCGCCCTCGGGCTGGTGCTGGGCAAGCCGATCGGCATCGTCGCCGCCACCTGGCTGGCTGCGCGCCTGACCCGGACGACGTTCACGCCGGGCGTCGGATGGTCCGACGTCGTCGGGCTGGGTCTGGTGGCCGGCATCGGCTTCACCGTCTCGCTGCTGGTGGGAGCCCTGGCCTTCGGGGAGGGCTCCGCGAGCGACGACCACGTGCGCGCGGCGATCCTGTTGGCGTCGTTGGTCGCCGCCGTCCTTGGCGCAACGGTGCTCGCCCGGCGCGACAGGTACCACCGTGACCTCGTCGCCTCGCCGGACGCGCGGTAGGTTCGCGCCGTGACCGATCCGTCCGCCGTCCTGCTCGAGGGACCGTGGCAGCACCGCTTCGTGCCGGCGAACGGCGCCCGGTTCCACGTGGCGGACGCCGAGCCGAACGGTGACGGACCGCTCGTGGTCCTGCTGCACGGGTTCCCCCAGATGTGGTGGGCGTGGCGCTACCAGCTGCCGGTACTGGCCGGTGCGGGCTACCGGGTGGTGGCGATGGACCTGCGCGGCACCGGCGCATCGGACAAGCCTCCGCAGGGCTACGACGTGCCGACGCTCACCAGGGACGTCGCCGGCGTGATCCGGTCCCTCGGCGCGCAGGACGCGATCGTCGTCGGGCACGGCGTCGGCGGGACGGTGGCCTGGTCGATGCCCGCCCTGCAGCCCACCGTGACCCGCGCCGTCGGGGCGGTGTCGGCGCTGCACCCGCTGCGGATGCACACCGCGGCGGTCGCGCGGGCCATGCTGACCCGCACCAGCGCCCGGCGGCTGGCGTTCGCCCAGCTGCCGTACCTCCCCGAGCGGCGGATGACCCGCGGAGACCTGGCGCCACAGGTGCTCACGGACTGGGGCGCTCCCGGATGGCTGACCGCCGACGTCGCTGCGACCTACCGCGCGGCGGCCCAGGTCCCGTTCGCGGCGCACAACGCGATGGAGGTGCTGCGCTGGTTGGTCCGCTCCACCCCGCGGGTGGACGGGCAGCGGTACCTCGGCGCGGTCAAGGCGCCGGTGCGGGTGCCCGTGCTGCAGCTGCACGGCTCGGCCGACCGCGCCGTGCCGGTTGCGGTGGCGAACTGGGGCAACGGCGCGCCGTACCGCTTCGAGACGATCCCCGCCGTCGGGCACTTCCTGCCCGAGGAGGCGCCGGACCGGGTGAGCGAGCTGCTCGTGGAGTGGCTGGACTCGCTCGCCTGAGACCCGCGAGGCGATGGCCGCCTTCCTGATCCGCTACACCGACCTGGACCGACTTCGAGCCGGCCTGGCTCCGACCGGTGCGGCGCGCACCTGTCCTTCCTTGACCAGGCGCGCCGCGGCGTCGGGATCCGTCTCACCGATGCCGAAGGACGGGCACTGGCCGGCGACCGGGCAGGCGCCGCAGGCGGGGGTCCGGGCGTGACAGGTCCGGCGCCCGTGGATGATCACGCGGTGCGAGAACATCGTCCACTCGCGCTTCTCGATCATGGCGCACAGCTCGGCCTCCACGGCGACCGGGTCGTCGCTCTCGGTCAGACCCAGCCGCCTGGTCACCCGCAGCACGTGCGTGTCGACCGGCAGCCCCGGCACGCCGAAGGCGTTGCCGAGCACCACGTTCGCCGTCTTGCGCCCGACGCCGGGCAGGGTGACCAGGTCCGCCATCCGGGGCGGGACCGCGCCGTGGTACCGCTCAACGAGCGCCTTGCCCAACCCGATCAGGGACTGGGTCTTGGCCCGGAAGAACCCGGTCGACCGGATCACCTCCTCCAGCTGCAACGGGTCGGCGGCGGCGTAGGCGGCGGCGTCGGGGTAGCTGGTGGAGAGCTCAGGGGTGACGTGGTTGACCCGCGCGTCGGTGGACTGCGCGGACAGGATGGTGGCCACCAGCAGCTCCAGCGGGGTGCTGAACTTCAGCTCGCAACAGGCGTCCGGGTAGCGCTCTTCCAGCAGGCGGTTGATCCGACGGGCACGACGCGTGCGGGCGAGCGCGGTCTCGGTCACCCCTCCAGCCTAGACGGTATGGAGTGCCCGGTCGCTGACCGGTTGCGGGCCGGGGCCTCACTCACACAGTCTCGTGGGTTACCGAGCGAAGTCCCTCGCTCGGTCTATCCGACATGTGTGGGAGGCCCCGGTGTTTGTCGAGCGTA